>NZ_JBQKLS010000003.1:0-262058 GCF_052116105.1 Oribacterium sp. Sow4_G1_1 | reverse complement strand
TGATCAGTATCAGACAGCAGCATAGAGAAATACCCTGGCTGACTTTTCGTCAGCCAGGGTAAACCTAGAACTTATTGTTATTCATTGTCCACTTGACGGGTAGCACACCACGCATGCTCCACGGGCTCTTTTATGAGCTGTCTGAACGGTCCTGTGAACCAGGACATCAGCAGCTCGTATACTCATTTCGTTTAAAATCAGATATTTGCGCCACCCATCATGAAATCAACGACACGCTTCATATCCTCCGGCTCTGCCACGATGAGCTCGAGCTCGTTGATGTTGGCCTTCGTGAAAAGATTTGCTGTGAAGAGCATCTGGGAAAGCTTGGACTTCAGATTGATACGATCGCCTTCCTTGGAAACGAGATATACATCACCCTTGCACTTATCGAGCACCTCGAAGAGACCTTCTACATTATTGACATTTACAAGCTTCATAACAAACCTCCTTTGTTTGTATTATCGTTCGTGCTTATCGACACTTCCTGATACAGCATTCATTTATCTGTATCATGCTTCGATGATATAGCACATTGTACAAATATACAAGTAAATTCTTGTGTACATTTACAGCCCGCTTTGTGGCGTTTTTCTTATGTATGTGACAGTACGGATTCACCTTCATGTAAAAATTATGCTATACTGCAGGTGATACAGGCAAAAGCCTGTTTAAAAATTAACAAAAACATAAGGCGCATTCAACGAGCGGACGAGGAGAAGGAATCATGAAATTAGTCATTGGCAACGATCATGCAGCGATTGAGATGAAGAACGAGATCAAGGAGTACCTCGAGGGGAAGGGCATCGAGGTGATCGATGTCGGCACGAATTCTCCGGAGAGCTTCGATTATCCGATTTCCGGCTACCGTGTCGGAAAGATGGTCGCTTCCGGTGAAGTGGATGGAGGTATCGCCATCTGCGGTACCGGCGTAGGCATCAGCCTCGCATGTAATAAGGTAGAGGGGATCCGCGCGTGCTGCTGCAGCGAGCCTTACTCTGCAGAGATGAGTAAGCGCCATAATAACTCGAATGTCATCTGCTTCGGCGCACGTGTGATCGGTATCGAGACCGCGAAGCAGATCGTAGACGCATGGACCGGCGCGACCTTCGAGGGCGGACGTCACCAGAGACGTGTCGATGAGATCATGGAGATCGAGGCGACTCAGAAGCTGAAGGTGGCCGACGAGGCATAAAAAAATGGGGGTATGATCCCCCATTTTTTTATTTCAGCAGGTCCTTCACACCGCTTTCCTTCAGTGCGCTGAGGAAGCTCTGCCGGTCGCGGCTTGCGATGAGCTCCTCCGGGAATCCGACTTCCGTAAGGAGCTTTTTCGTCTCCTCGAACTTCCCGATGTGCGGTGCGATGTGTGCGTCGGTCGCGATGGTGATCTGGCAGCCGACCTCCGCGCAGGCCGCGAGGATCTGCCGGCAGCGATCCTTATTGACACCGCCGCTCCACGGGAAGCCGAAGCTGTGCTCGTTCACCTCGAGGCACTTATGCATCGCCTTCGCCGCTTCTGCGAGCGCACGGTAGTCGACATCGAGGCCCGTGCGGCCGACATGGCCGAGGATGAAAACCTTCGGCTTCGACAGCGCCTTGATATACATGTCCGTCAGCGCGACGCGCGACGCATCGCCGATGAAGGACTTGCCATGCACGCTCGCGATGACGTAATCCATCTGGCGGGTCGTGTGCTCGAAGAGCGTGGTCGGCTCCTTATACGTATCGCCGACGATCGACGTCGTATTCGGGATGTCCTCGCCGAAGAGCGCGCCGTCCAGCCCCACGATATCCACCTCACAGCCCGCGAGCAGCGTCACGCCCATCCAGGTCCGTGGCCAGGTCGCCGGTGCATTGGCGAGGTACTGGTAGTTCTTCGCATTTTCGACATCCGGCCAGAGCATCGCCGAGAAGTGGTCGGTGGAGCCGAGCAGCTCGAGTCCGGTGTCCGCTGCCTCCTTCACATTCTCCGCAATCGTGGAAAATGCGTGCCGACTGTACAGTGTATGGGTATGCGTGTCACATTTGATTTCGTACATAATAAACCTCTCTGAAAACGCCTCGGAATCGCCGGGTCGCGCGGCTCGTGGATGTCGCGGGCGGGTGCCGCAGCACCGCCGTCTGCATTGGCCTCGAAAAAGCGCGCAGAAACACTTCTAAATTGCTTGCAATCATAACACAAGTGCGCTAAATTGCAAATCAGGAAAAAAGAGAGGTGACTATGGGAACATCATTGGTTTCAGATGGAAAGGTGATTCTGCGTAAGGGCGAGGGCCGCACGATCAAGGCGGGCGGTGCCTGGGTTTTCGACAATGAAATCGACCAGTACGCAGGTGACTACGCGAACGGGGATATCGTCCGCGTAGAGGATTTCGACGGCTTCTTCATGGGCTATGGCTTCATCAACCACAACTCGAAGATCCGCGTGCGGATGCTGAGCCGCTGGCGGAAGGAGCCGATCGACGCGGAATTTCTGCGTGATCGCGTGAAGGCAGCATGGGAATACCGAAAGACCGTCATGGGCGAGGATACGGATGCCTGCCGTGTGATTTTCGGCGAGGCGGACTGGCTGCCGGGACTTACGGTCGATAAATATGAGGATGTGCTGGTGGTGGAGTCGCTCGCACTCGGCATGGATCGTCTGAAGCCGATGATTCTCGAGGATCTCGTGGAGATCCTCCGGGAAGACGGCATTCATATCCGCGGCATCTACGAGCGGAGTGACGCGCCGGTTCGAAAGAAGGAAGGCATGGACGTGTATAAGGGCTTCATCGGCCCGGAGTTTGACACGAATGTCGAGATCACGGAGAATGGCGTCAAGTATATGGTCGATGTCGTGAATGGACAGAAGACCGGATTTTTCCTCGATCAGAAGTATAATCGGCGGGCGATGCAGCGGATCTGTAAGGGGAAGCGCGTCCTCGACTGCTTTACGCACATGGGCACCTTCGCGCTGAATGCCGGCATCGCGGGCGCAGCGGAGGTCGAGGGCCTCGATATCTCGGAGCTCGCGATCCAGCAGGCGACGGCGAACGCGAAGCGGAACCATCTCGAGGACACCGTGCATTTCCGTGTGGCGGATGTGCTCGACGAGCTGCCGAAGCTGAATGCGCGCGGCGAGAAGTATGACGTCGTCATCCTCGACCCGCCGGCCTTTACGAAGTCCCGCGAGGCGACGAAGGCCGCGATCCGCGGCTACCGCGAGATCAACATGCAGGGCCTGAAGCTTGTGAAGGATGGTGGCTACTTCGCCACCTGCAGCTGCAGCCACTTCATGACACCGGAGCTCTTCACGAAGACCATCGCAGAGGCGGCCGGCTCCGTACATCGTCGCCTCCGCCAGATCGAGTACCGCACCCAGGCCTGCGATCACCCGATTCTCTGGTCCGGTGACGAAAACTCCTATTATCTCAAGTTCTATATCTTCCAGGTATGTGACGAGAAGTAAAAAAGAGGTCAGCCCGATGAAAAGGGCTGGCCATTTTTTCTTTCGGAACCGTTCAGCCAGAAGATCCAGAGGGCTGGCTACCTACTTCTTTAGGTGGTCAGAATCAAAGCCGTCGAGTATAGTCGACGAAAACAGTATAAAGTTGTCGAGTATAGTCGACAAAAACTATACGAAACTGTCGACTATACTCGACAACTTTTCTTTTTGATCGATAATCTCGTGAAGCTGTCCCGTTCATTTGAAGAAGCAGAACGCTTTATCATCGTCACCCTAGAGGAAGAAGAGACGATCGAGATCGCACAGACGACGATCGAAGTCATCCCGCTGTATAAATAGCTTGCAATGCGCGACTGCTGATGGAGAAGGAACAAGCCACGTTATGAACAGCTCATCAGTTCTCCGACTTAAAGCATTCGGCGCTCTGGCTGTTCTGAGAATACAAAAAGAGGACATCTACTGTACAGTAGATGTCCTCTTTTTTTCGAGGCGAGAGTCGGATTCGAACCGGCGCTCAGGGTGTTGCAGACCCATGCCTTACCACTTGGCTATCTCGCCATATCTGCGATGCAGTGCATCGTTTTTCGACTTCCCATAGTATAGCGTATTTATAGGAAATAAGCAATCACATATTTTGAAGTTGGAACAGTCCCCTGCCTGTCTGAACTGTTACTTGCAGGTATCCGCTACCGCCTTACCTCTATTTTACGTAAATTTAGCGACAGCATGATAGATGCCATCCCGTCCGATGTGGTTATATATGGGGCGTGCGAACGTTCCGCTGTCGAAACAGAGAATCTCTGCTCTGCAGATTTCATAAGCTGTTCGGCTGTAGCAGGCGGAGCTGCATCTGGCTGGAAAGCCAGTTCCGAAAAAAGAAGGTGCAGTCCAGATGACTGCAAAGGAGGATATAGAGTGGCAGAAATTGCACTTCGAAATGTCTGTAAGCAATTTGATGCAACGCATTATGGCGTAAAGGATTTTAACCTCGACATCCATGATCATGAGTTCGTGGTGTTCGTCGGACCATCCGGATGCGGTAAGTCGACGACGCTTCGTCTCATCGCGGGGCTCGAGGAGATCACGGATGGGGAGCTGTGGATCGATGGAAACCTCTGCAACTACCTGGAGCCGGGTGAGCGGGATATGTCGATGGTCTTCCAGCATTACGCGCTGTACCCGAACATGACGGTGTATGGAAATATCGCGTATGCACTGAAGGTTCGGAAGCTGCCGAAGCAGGAGATCGACCGGAAGGTGCGCGAGGTGGCGGATATCCTGGAGATCGGGCAGCTGCTCGATCGGAAGCCGGTCGCACTCTCCGGCGGACAGAAGCAGCGTGTCGCGATCGGCGCCGCCATCGTACGGCAGCCGAAGGCCTTTCTCATGGATGAGCCGCTCAGTAACCTCGATGCGAAGCTGCGTGGGCAGATGCGCGTCGAGCTCCAGAAGCTGCATAAGCAGCTGAACACGACCATCATCTACGTCACCCATGACCAGACCGAGGCGATGACCCTCGGCACGAAGATCGTCGTGATGAAGGACGGTCTCATCCAGCAGGTAGACACACCACAGCAGATCTACGATAACCCGATCAATAAATTCGTGGCCGGTTTCGTGGGCTCTCCGTCGATGAACTTCATCGAGTGTGATGTTTCAGTCGAGCGGGACCGCACCGCACTCATCTTCGCCGGCACCGGCCCGATCCGAAAGGTCTACCTCACCGGGCAGCATGCACGCCATATCGGAGAAAAGTACGATGGTCGCCGCGTGATTCTCGGCATCCGTCCGGAGGACATCTATGAAGAAGCAGATGCCCTTGAGGGCGGCTTCGCGGAGAACAGCGTCGACGTCGAGGAGACGGTCGTGACGCGTGAGATGCTCGGTTCCGAGGGCATCCTCTATTTCGATGAACAGCAGGCGACCTGTGCCGTTCGTCTGAAGCCGACGAACCAGACGCAGGTGGGAGAGAAGCTCCGGCTCTACTTCGATATGGATCGTGCCCACGTCTTCGACATGGAAACCGAGGAGAATCTTCTCTATAGAAAGGAGTGGTAAGCATGGGAAAAAGAAAGCATGTTCCACTGACCTCGTACCTCTATCTGGTGCCGAGTCTTCTGATCTTTGCCGTCTTTCTCTTTTATCCGTTTTTTAAAACGCTTTATCTCAGCCTCTTCATGACGAACAAGATGGGGCAGGCGAAGCTCTTCGTGGGACTTCAGAATTATACCGATCTTCTGAGATCGGCCTCCTTTCTGAACAGTCTGAAGGTGACGCTCATCTTCGTCGTCATCGTCGTTTTCGGCAGCATGGTTCTCGGTCTCACGGCGGCGGTGCTCTGCAATCGGGCATTCCCGGGGATCCGGGCCTTCAGTACGGCCTACGCCCTTCCGATGGCCATCGCGTCGAGTTCTGCGGCGATGATCTTCAAGATCATGCTGCACCCGGCGGTCGGCATCGTGAACAAGCTTCTCGGCCTCGACATCAACTGGCTGAACGATCCGGCCACGGCACTCTACTGTGTAGCGATCCTCACCGCCTGGCTGAACAGCGGTATCAACTTCCTGTATTTCTCCGCCGGGCTCGGCAACATCGACGAAACCATCTACGAGCGTGCATCAGTCGACGGCGCGAGCGGCGTACAGCAGTTCTTCAGCCTGACGCTGCCGGGACTCTCTCCGATCATGTTTTACACGCTGGTCGTCAACATCATCCAGGCCTTCCAGTCCTTCGGACAGATCAAGCTGCTGACCGAGGGCGGCCCGAGCGAATCGACCAATGTCATCGTTTACTCGATCTACCGCGACGCGTTTTTTAACTACCGCTTCGGCAATGCATCGGCGCAGTCGGTCATCCTGTTTGTCATCATCATGCTGATCACGCTGGTGATGTTCCGTCTCGAGAAGAAGGGAGTAAGTTACTGATGAGTCAAATCGAAAGTATGGTAATTCCGATGGAAGGCAGGATGTCAGCCAGTGAGCTGCTGACACTGAAAAACGAGATGAATGCGCGGGCGCTGGCACGCCGCCGGGCACGGACTGCGCTCAGGCTGGGTGCCAATGTTGTGTTCGCCATCATTGTCCTCCTCCCGCTGCTGTACGCCATCAGTATCGCGCTGATGCCGTCGAACGAGCTCTTCACCACCGAGCTCAATCTCGTTCCGAAGCACCCGACACTCCGGAACTTCTCGGAGGCGCTGACCACGGTGCCGCTCCTCCGCTTCATCGTGAATTCGTTCCTTGTCGCGGGCACGATCACCTTCGGACAGATCATTTCCTGCTCACTCGCGGCCTTCGCCTTCTCGTTCCTCGAGTTCCCGGGCCAGGGCATCCTGTTCGCGCTCGTCATGGCGACCATGATGGTGCCGGGCGAGGCGACGATCATCTCGAACTACCTGACGGTGGCCGGCTGGGGCATGCTCGACAGCTACCCGGTGCTGATCATCCCATACCTGACCTCTGCGATGGGCATCTTCCTGTTTCGACAGTTCTACATGAGCTTCCCGAAGTCACTCTATGAGTCCGCGAAGCTCGACGGCTGCAGCAACCTGTGCTTCATCGTGAAGATCCTGATTCCGCTCACGAAATCCGCGATCGGCGCGATGGCTGTCTACACCTTCATCAATGCCTGGAACATGTACATGTGGCCGCTGCTCGTCACCGGCTCGAACCGCATGCGGACCGTCCAGATCGGTATCAGCATGCTCGACAGCGTCGATTCCCAGTCCATCACCCTGATGATTGCCGGCGTTGTGATGATCATCATCCCGTCGATCTCGATCTTCATCATCGGTCAGAAGCAGCTCATCCGCGGCATGTTCTCGGGTGCGGTGAAGGGATAACAGGCCAATGGTGGGGTCAGACCCCATAAACTTGAAATATCACATTAGAAACGGGACCGTCCCGATTCTATATATCACATTGCGTAATCCCACGATTACGGAGGAGGAAAAATGAAAAAGAGAGCATTATCCTTAGTGCTTGCAACATCCATGACCGCTGCCATGATGGCCGGCTGTGGAAACGGAACACCAGCCGCGACAGATGCGGCACCAGCGACGACGGCGGCCAATGCAGGCGACCAGACCACAGCCGCGGAGACCGCTGCACAGAGTGAGGCGGAAACCACCGAGGCAGCCGCAGCAGCAAGCGTTGATATGGCGGATGCGAAGGACGTAAACGGCACCACCATCACCTTCTGGCACTCCATGGGCGGTGTCAATGGCCAGGCGATCGATACCCTCGTAAAAAAGTTCAACGACGAAAATGAGTACGGCATCACGGTAGACGCACAGTACCAGGGCTCCTATGACGACTCCCTCAACAAGCTGAAGAGCGCACAGATGGGCAACATGGGCGCAGACCTCGTACAGGTGTATGAGATCGGTACCCGCTTCATGATCGAGTCCGGCTGGATCGTCCCGATGCAGGGCATGGTCGACGCTGATCAGTATGACGTATCCGCGATCGAGCCGAACCTTGCGGCATACTACACCATCGACAACCAGCTCTACTCCATGCCGTTCAACTCCTCGACCCCGATCATGTACTACAACAAGGATATGTTCGAGAAGGCCGGCATCACGGAGATCCCGGACAGCCTCGAGGCGATCGACCAGATCGGTGAGCAGCTGACGACGAAGGGCGGCGCAGCGGAAGCGATGTCCCTCGGTATCTACGGCTGGTTCTTCGAGCAGTTCATCGGCAAGCAGGGGCTCGCGTATGCAGACAACGGCAACGGCCGTGACGCAGCAGCGACCGCCGTTGCTTTCGATCAGAACGGCGCGGCGAAGAACATCCTCACCGAGTGGCAGAAGCTGAACAAGGATGGCTATGCACCGATCGTCGGCAAGGGCGGCGATTCCGGACTCGCCGATTTCTCTGCCGGCAAGTCCGCCATCACCCTCGGCTCCACGGCCTCGCTGAAGCAGATCCTTCAGGATGTCAACGGCAAGTTCGAGGTAGGTACGGCATACTTCCCGAAGATCAAGTCCAGCGATGAGGGCGGTGTCTCCATCGGTGGTGCATCCCTCTGGGCACTCAACAACAACGACCCGAAGAAGCTTCGTGCGACCTGGGAGTTCGTCAAGTTCCTGATCTCTCCAGAGTCGCAGGCGTACTGGAACGAGCAGACCGGCTACTTCCCGGTGACCACGAAGGCACAGGACGAGCAGGTCTTCAAGGACAACATCGCGAAGTATCCGCAGTTTGAAACCGCGATCGACCAGCTCCACGATTCTTCACCGAAGTACTGCGGCGCACTCTTAAGCGTCTTCCCGGAGGCACGTGCAACCGTTGAGTCCGAGATCGAGGCGATGCTGAACGGCAAGGAGGATGTGGACACTGCAGTCAAGAACATGGCCGATAAGATCAACAAGTCCATCACCGAGTACAATCTCGTGAACGGTTAATAAGAGGCAGAACATGAGTAAGACAGAAGTTTTTGCACACAGAGGCGCGAGCAGTTATGCACCGGAGAACACACTCGAAGCATTTCTGCTCGCCATCGAACAGGGCGCGGATGGCATCGAGCTGGACGTACAGCTGTCGAAGGACGGCGTTCCGGTGGTCATCCATGATGAAACGGTGGATCGTGTCACCGGGCAGAGTGGCTTCGTCAAGGACTTCACCCTTCAGGAGTTGAAGGAGATGGTGGTCCTCCGGGAGCGCTTCGCGAAGTATCGGGACGCGCGCATACCGACCTTGCGAGAGGTGCTCGACGCGGTCAGACCATCGGGTATAGCAGTCAACATTGAACTGAAAACAGGGATTAACTGGTACCCGGAGATCGAGAAAAAGGTGGCGGCCATCGTGGAGGAGACCGGGATGAAGGATCGTGTGATCTATTCGTCCTTCAATCACTACAGCGTGCAGAAGCTGAAGTCCATTGTGCCGGACGCCGAAACCGCGTATCTCTTCAGTGATGTCATCCTGCGTGTGGACGACTATGCAGCGAAGAGCGGGGTGGATGGACTCCACCCGGCCGTATATCACGTGAAGATGGCGGAGTTCCTCTCGGAGTACCTCGCGAGCGGCCTTAAGACCCGTGTCTGGACGGTCAACGAGCGCGCCGACATGAAGATGCTCATCGACGCCGGCGTCACCGCGGTGATCACGAATTATCCGGACATCGCGATTGCTGTAAGAGATATGATGTAGCTAATGTACAGAGCCCCGGAGGGCAGCCAGCGGAAACACAGGACTCCGCTGCGGTCCTCCGGGGTTCTGACTGTCTTTGTCGACTGAATTTACTTAAATTTTACATAGCCCAAAGTGTGAACTTTACAATTCGACGATATCTTTATGTTTGCTGGCTTATGACTGGACTATAATTAGAAAAAAGTGAACGGTCGCCGGAACGGCCAGAGAGGGGTGTACATGAAACAGGCTATCATTGACATCGGATCGAACTCGATCCGTCTTACACTGTATGAAACGAATGCGCAGGATTTTCAGATTCTCTTTCGGGAGAAGATCATGGCGGGTCTTGCCGGCTATGTGGAGGATGGCAGACTGAGCGCAGAGGGCATCGAGTGTGCCTGCGCGGGTCTACTCAGCTTCCGGACGATTCTGCAGACACTGAACATCGAGGGCGCGCGGGTCTTCGCGACGGCCTCGCTTCGAAATATTACAAATACAGCACAGGCGCTCGCCGTGATCCAGGCGGCGACCGGCTACCAGGTCGAGATCCTGTCCGGCGAGGACGAGGCGCTTCTCGGCTACACCGGTGCGATGCGTGAGCTCTTCATGTCGAGCGGTGCCTTCCTCGATGTCGGCGGTGCGAGCTCGGAGATCGTGACCTTCGACGAGGGAAAACCGGTGGACTACCAGAGCTTCCCGGTCGGCTCACTCAGCCTCTACCGGCGCTGCGTGAAGAAGATCCTGCCGGGAGAGAAGTCCCTCGCGCGGATTCGGAAAACGGTGAAAGAAACGATCTATCTCACGGACGGGCAGCAGGCCCGGCCGCTGCTGGTCTGTGTCGGTGGCACCTCGCGTGCCGTGCTGAAGCTCGCGCGGGTCTACTACCACTGCTCGGAGGACTGCCGCAGCATCACGGCAGAGCAGCTGGACGGCCTCTGTGATTTCCTTTGCAGCGGGGATAAGGCCGTGATTGATCTCATCCTGAAGCTCGAACCGGAGCGGATTCATACCCTGGTACCGGGCATCCTGGTACTGCAGCACATCGCACATGTATTTCAGGCGCAGCAGCTGCTCGTCAGCAGGTACGGCGTACGGGAAGGCTATTTATGCAAGAGAATACTCAGAAACGATACAGATACACCCAGAACAGAGAATTAAGCTGGCTGCGCTTTGATCAGCGCGTGCTCGAGGAAGCTGCTGATCCGTCGGTACCTGCACTCGAACGCCTCAAGTTCATCTCGATTTTCTCTAGCAATCTGGATGAGTTTTTTATGGTGCGTGTGGGCAGCATCTTCGACCTCGCGCGCATGACACCGGATGACCGTGATAATAAAAGTGGCTGGACGCCGGAGGAGCAGCTTCACCACATCTATGAGGTGATCCCGGGACTTCTCACGATGAAGAAGCAGATCTACAGCGCCGTGATGGAGGAGCTCGGACGAAGCGGCATCCAGGATGTCGAGATGGAGAAGCTGGACGCCAGCGAGCTGAAGCTCGTGAACCACTTCTTCAAGACGGAGCTGCTGCCGGTGCTGTCACCGATCCTCATCGGACCGAACCATCCGGTGCCACACCTCACCAACAAGCGTCTTTACGGCGCGGCTCTCCTCGAGGATAAGAAGGGCCATAAAGCCCTCGGGATCGTGCCAATGCCGGAGACCGCCGCACCGTTCCTGACGCTTTCGGATGGAAAGCGCTACGTGCGTACGGAAAATATCCTCCTCCGCTGGCTGCCGACCATGTTCGATGCCTACACGGTGAAGGAGAGCTGTGTACTGGCAGTCACCCGTAACGCCGACATCAGCTTCGATGATGATAAGTTCGACGATAATGAGGCGGATTTCCGCAACCAGATGACGAAGCTCCTGAAGCTCCGTGACCACCTCGCGGTCATGCGTGTCGAGCTGAACACGCAGATTTCCGGAGAATTTCGGAAGCTGCTGTCCTCCGTCGTCCGTGTGGAAACCCATGAAGTCTTTGTGGATAAGTGTCCGCTCAATATGCGCTATGTCTTCCGTCTGATCGGGGCACTCCCGAAGGAACTCTCCATGCGCCTCCAGTATCCGGCACATCATCCGCGCTGGGCCGAGGATCTCCGCCGGGATCAGCCGATGATTTCGCAGATCCGTCAGCGCGATCGCCTCCTGTTCTACCCGTACGATTCGGTGGACCCGTTCCTGCATCTCCTGAACGAGGCGGCTGAAAACCCGAAGGTGCTCTCCATCAAGATCACGATCTATCGTATGGCCTCCTCTTCGAAGATCGCGCAGGCCCTCTGCCGCGCGGCCGAGAACGGCAAGGAGGTCCTCGTCGTCATGGAGCTGCGTGCCCGCTTCGATGAGGAGAACAACCTCGAGTGGTCGAAGATGCTCGAGGAGTCCGGCTGCCAGGTTATCTACGGCACCGAGGGCTTCAAGTGCCACAGCAAGATCTGCCTCATCACGATGCGTAGTCACAACCGTACGATCTACCTCACCCAGGTCGGCACCGGCAACTACAACGAGAAGACGAACGCGATGTATACGGACCTCAGCTTCATGACGGTTGACCAGACCATCGGTGAGGACGCGTCGGCCTTCTTCCGCAACATGCTCGTGAACAAGCTCGATGGCGAGTACAAGCGACTCCTCGTCTCCCCATACGGGATCAAGCCAATGCTTCTACGGAAGATCGACGAGCAGATCACACGCGGTCGCGACGGATATGTCTGCATCAAGGCGAACTCTGTCACCGAGCGCGAGGTCATGGATAAGCTTGCAGAAGCCTCCCGCGCAGGCGTCGAAGTGCAGCTCATCATCCGAGGCATCTGCTGCATCCTTCCGGGTGTTGCCGGTGAAACCGAGAACGTACACGTCACCTCCGTCGTCGGACGCTTCCTTGAGCACGCCCGCATCTACCAGTTCGGCCGTGGCGCAGACGCTGAGATGTACATAGCTTCGGCAGACCTCATGACACGAAACCTGAACCGCCGTGTCGAGATCGCGTGTCCGATACAGGATGAAGAGCTCCGTGACGAGCTCCGCTGGATCCTCGACGCCCAGCTCCGCGACAGCGCGAAGGCGAGCCTCGTCCTCCCGGACGGCGCCTACTGCCGGAAGCACAGTGCGGAGCCGTTCGACTCCCAGGACTACTTCCTGCATACCTCCATGCATAAGCCGACGGAAGCCGTCGCGGAACCGATCCGCCTCGCAGAACGCCTCCGCGGCCTGCTGGATAAATTCAGACGATAAAAAAGAGGCCATAAGTCCTCTTTTGTCTGGAACGACAGGGCGGGAGGAGCCAGGAACGTCGGCAGAAGAAACCATACGTAGAGACCGTGAAGAATCAAAATCCCACCCATTAGAAGTACTTAGTATTTTCCCTGGACCCTCTAGCAACGCTGAGTTTTCATCAAGAAAACTCAGCGATTGCAGAGGGCTTAGTACTTCTTATGGGTGGGATTTTAGAGTCTTCCAGTCTCGGAGTACTGTGTTTCTGCTGCCGACGCTCCTGGCTCCTCCGAATTTCTGATGGGCAGAAACTTAGTCCTGCCGCCCCGGCACGGTCTGTACGAAATTCTGAATCGTCTGCAGCTTCTGGTACTCCGCGCTGTCCTTGATGCCCGGCTGCTTCAGATAGTGCTCCTTGATCTTCTCGAAGGTCTCCGGACTCAGCACATGCTCGATCCGGCAGGCATCCTGACCTGCGGTATACGCACTCACCCCGAGCCGCACCAGCATATTCGTAAGAACCACATGCTTCTCGTAGGTCGCCTTCGCCGCCGCCATCCCGGCCTCCGTCAGCGCGATGTAGCCATTGTCATCCACCGTGATCATGCCCTCTTCACGCAGATGCTTCATCGCCACGGAAACCGACGGCTTCGAAAATCCGAGCAGATTTGCGATATCGATGGAACGCACCACCTGCTGGCTCATCGCCAGCACCAGAATACTCTCCAGATAATTCTCCGACGACTCATGTGTCGCATACGTACTCATATCGAAACTCCTTTTCAGAAACTTGAAGATTTCATCATGTATCCCCGATAGTATAACACATCTGAGCGGATATCCGCGAAAGTTAGATATAACTAATTATTTTAACGAAAGCTATTGACTTGAAAAAAAGTTAGTGTTAACTTACTAGCGTGAAGTTAGCTTCGACTAATTAGACGGGACTAATTTATACTTTTATGTAGAGGCGGTGGCCATCAACATCATGTAAAGGAGGTACGATGATGCCATTATCGATGGGAACACAGGGTGAAGAATATGAGATTCAGCGCATCGGAGGAAATGACAAGACGCAGCATTTCCTGGAGTCACTGGGATTCTATGCCGGAGGCAAGGTGAAGATCGTTTCCTGTAATCGCGGCAATCTGATCGTACAGGTGAAGGAGTCGAGACTGGCACTGGACGAGACGATGGCCCGTAAGGTCATGATCAGTGCGTGAAGACGCGATAACATCCGTAGACGAGCACAGGAAGCATCGTGGGTGAGTCCATAGCCACAGCAACACAGTATCATCCGCAGCGTGTCTGCGCTTTATAGATAGATGAGGAGGGAATAGAGTTGAAAACATTAAGAGAGGTTCAGCCAGGTGAGGATTGCGTTGTAGCGAAGATCACCGGTGAGGGTGCCATCAAGAGAAGAATCATGGATATGGGAATCACGAAGGGGACGACTCTTCATGTGCGTAAGGCAGCGCCGCTCGGCGATCCGATCGAGATCACCGTACGTGGCTACGAGCTTTCCGTCCGGAAGGCCGACGCCGAGATGGTACAGGTCGAGACGAAGGCCTGAGCACAGCAGATCCTGAGCGGGCGGTGCCCGGATGGAAGCATTGGCCACGGAGGACGTGGCGGAGAATGAAAATCTTAGAGGGGGAAAATCAAATGGCAATCACGATTGCACTCGCAGGTAATCCGAACTGCGGAAAGACGACGCTGTTTAATCAGCTGACCGGATCCAACCAGTACGTTGGTAACTGGCCGGGCGTTACAGTAGAGAAGAAGGAAGGTAAGCTGAAGGGCCACGCAGATGTGACCATCGCCGATCTTCCGGGTATTTATTCACTTTCTCCATACACACTGGAGGAGGTTGTCGCGCGAAACTACCTCATCAACACGAAGCCGGATGCGATCCTGAACATCGTGGATGGTACGAACCTCGAGCGTAACCTCTACCTCACCACACAGCTGAAGGAGCTCGGGATTCCGGTGGTGATGGCCGTGAACATGATGGATGTCGTAGAGAAGAACGGCGACCAGATCCGCCTCGACCAGATCGAGAAGTACCTCGGCTGTAAGGCAGTGAAGATCTCCGCGCTGAACGGCACGGGCATCAAGGAGGCGACCGAGCTCGCGATTCATGAGGCACAGACCGGTTCCACCGAGATCGTACACAGCTTCTCTGAAGAAGTCATGGATGCCATCCTCCAGATCGAGGAGAAGATCGCTGCGTACGTCCCGGAGGGCGAGAAGCGCTTCTTCGCGGTCAAGCTCTTCGAGCGTGATGATAAGATCCGCCACGAGATGATCGGTGCCGGCCAGAACGTCGACGTCGAGTCCATCATCGCTGCGGTCGAGAAGGCAGAGGATGACGACGCTGAGTCCATCATCACCAACGAGCGTTACAGCTACATCCAGAACATGATCGCCGCTGCGTACACGAAGAAGCATGTCGGTAAGCTGTCCACCTCCGACCGGATCGACAGCATCGTCACGAACCGCTTCCTGGCGCTCCCGATCTTCGCAGCCGTGATGTGGCTCGTATACTACATCTCCATCTCGACGATCGGTGCGATCGGTACCGACTGGGTCAATGATGTCCTGTTTGGCTCAGACCCGTGGTCTTTCTTCGGCCTCTGCGAGCTGCCGTCGATCCCGGGCCTTTTCGAAGGCATCCTCAGTGCACTCGGCACCGGTGAGGTATTGACAAGTCTCGTCCTCGACGGTATCGTCGCAGGTATCGGCGCGGTGCTCGGCTTCCTGCCGCAGATGCTCGTCCTGTTCTTCTTCCTCGCCTTCCTCGAGGGCTGTGGATACATGGCGCGTATCGCCTTCATCCTGGATCGAATCTTCCGTCGTTTCGGTCTCTCCGGCAAGTCCTTCATCCCGATGCTGATCGGCTCCGGCTGCGGCGTTCCGGGTGTCATGGCATCGAGAACGATCGAGAACGAGCGTGACCGTCGTATGACGATCATGACCACGACCTTCATCCCGTGCTCCGCGAAGCTCCCGGTCATCGCCCTCCTCGCAGGTGCGGTATTCGGCGGTGCTTCCTGGGTCGCACCATCCACGTACTTCCTCGGCATCGCAGCCATCATCTTCTCCGGTATCGTACTGAAGAAGACGAAGTGGTTTGCAGGTGACCCGGCTCCGTTCGTCATGGAGCTCCCGGCGTACCACCTGCCGAGACCGATCGACATCCTGAAGTCCATGTATGAGCGTGGCTCCTCCTTCGTAAAGAAGGCCGGCTCGATCATCCTTCTGTCCACCATCGCGGTATGGTTCACCTCCTCCTTCGGTATGCAGGACGGCCAGTTCGGTATGGTCGACATGGACAACTCCATCCTCGCAGCTATCGGTAACGCGATTGCCTGGATCTTCACACCGCTCGGCTGGGCAGACTGGAAGTCCGCTGTGGCTGCCGTGACCGGCCTTGTCGCCAAGGAGAACGTCGTCGGTACCTTCGGTATCCTCTTCCATTATGAAGGAGCAGAGGAGCTCGCCGAGGCAGGTGACCAGATCTGGAACCTCGTACAGGCCAACTACTCCGGTGTCGCTGCCGGCTACAGCTTCCTCGCCTTCAACCTGCTCTGCGCACCTTGCTTCGCAGCGATCGGCGCGATCCGTCGTGAGATGAACAACGCGAAGTGGACATGGAGAGCGATCGGCTGGGAGTGCGGTCTCGCGTATTGCGTCGGTACGGTCATCTACCAGATCGTCGGCCTCTTCACCGGTGAAGCACACTTCGGTATCTTCACCATCATCGCCATCGCCCTCGTCGTCCTCGGCATCTGGGCCCTGGTTCGCCCGTACCACGAAGCGACGGAGCTCTCCGACAAGTTCGACTCCGTAGCCGCCGCGGCACAGAAGTAATTTCAGAAGTATTTCAGGTCAATGTCTCCGGGCACCACGCAGATGGTGCAGCTGGAGGCATTGCCCACCGAAGGATCCGACAGATGCTTCCCGGACGATGATGATCACGGGATCGAAGCATCATTCTCAGAAAGGAGGAACTATGGGAGATCTCATCGTGGGAGGACTGATCGCACTTATGGTGATCCTCATCCTCCGAAGTCTTCATAAGGCCGTCGCGAAAAGCGGCGCCTGCGCGTTCTGCAGCTACGCGAAAAACGGCTGCGACCACGTCGGCCATCACGAGCTCGACCTCGAGCGCGCCGAAAGCCGGCTGAACGCCACCCAGAAAGCGATTCTCGCGAAACATCGCAGACAGAATTAACTGAAAGGGGCCAGTGTGATGACGAATCCTCGAGATGATCGTCATTACGCTGGCTTCTTTGCTGTTCCCGCGTTTTAACACATTATAGCCGCGAAGTGCCCAGGAAATTTCCCCTGGACACATCGTTATCATTGTAACAGGGCCGTAAACTGTGATAAAATAGATACAATTTTATGAATGTACGCCCGGAAGGACGTCGGGAGAGGCAGAAAATGAGTAAAGAGAAGTACATGGCATATATCGGTTCCTACAGCTACACGGGCAATGCAAAGGGCATCACCGTCTGTGATGTCAATGTAGAGAAAGGAACCTTCACGAAGCGGACCGAGATCGAGGTGAACAACTCCTCCTACCTCGTCGCATCGAGAGATCAGAAGACACTGTATTCCATCGCGGATGAGGGCGTGGTTTCCTTCCGTATCCTCGAGAACGGTGCACTGCAGAAGCTGAACACCCAGAACATCCGTGGCATGCGTGGCTGCCACCTCGCGATCGACCAGTTCGATCAGTACCTGATGGTCTCCGGCTACCACGATGGCAAGGCGACCCTGCTCGCACTGAATCCGGACGGTTCCGTCGGTCCGATCGTTGATGGCGTCTTCGATAAGGGCATCGGCTCCGTCGCAGAGCGGACCTTCCGTCCACACGTATCCTGCGCACGCATGACGGATGATCAGAAGTATATCCTCGTCGCAGACCTCGGGATCGACCAGGTACGCATATTCCGCTTTGATAAGCTGGACGGACGGATGCGTCAGATCGACACGCTCCGCTGTGAGCTGAAGTCCGCACCGCGTCACTTCCGCTTCTCGCCGGATCGTAAGTTCCTCTACCTCATGTATGAGGTGAAGAATGTCGTCGATGTTTACCGTTTCACCGAGGGTAAGAGGCCGAACGACATCAACCTCGAGAAGATCCAGACCATCTCGACCCACAACGACCCGTCGAACAGCCCGCTGATCGCGGCATGTCAGATGCGCTTCTCACCGGATAAGGATGCGAAGCATCTGTTTGTGTCCAATGCTGGCATCGATACGATCACGATGTATGAGCGTGATGTCGAGACCGGCCTTCTGACCATGAAGAGCTCACTCCCGGTATCCGGTGTCTATCCGAAGGATTTCTGTATCTTCCCGGATGAGAAGCACATCGCGGCCGCGAACAACGAGTCCGGCACGATCACCTTCTTCTCGATGGATTATGATACGGGTATGCTCGTGATGAGCGCCCGCGATATCCCGGTGGATGAGCCGAACTGCATCTGCATGGTGAAGCTGCCATCCGGTAAATAAAAACGCGTTTCAGGGGGACATCCATGGCAGGCAATACATTTGGGAAACTTTTTCGCATCACTACCTTCGGTGAGTCACACGGACCGGCACTCGGCGTCATCATCGATGGCTGTCCGGCTGGCCTCGCACTGTCCGTCGAGGACATCCAGCCGTATATGGACCGGCGGAAGCCGGGCCAGAATCTGAAGGCTACCCAGCGGAAGGAGGACGACCAGATCGAGATCCTCTCCGGTGTTTTCGAGGGAAAGACGACCGGTACGCCGATCGCGATGATGGTTCGAAACAGTGATCAGCACAGTAAGGACTACTCGGATATCGCCCACGTGTTCCGTCCGGGCCACGCCGATTACGGCTTCTATGAGAAGTACGGCTTCCGCGACTACCGTGGTGGCGGTCGCTCCAGCGGTCGCGAGACCCTCGCGCGTGTTGCTGGTGGTGCCGTCGCAGCGAAGGTGCTGTCGGATCTCGGCATCACGGTGGACGCCGAGGTGACGGAGCTTGCCGGTATCGACGTGACGACTCCGGCTGGCCAGGAGGCGGCCGACCAGCGCATCCTCGAGCTCCGCGAGGAGAAGGACAGCGCCGGTGGCGTGGTGACCTGCTTCGTCAACAACATGCCGACCGGCATCGGTGAGCCGGTCTTCGATAAGCTCGACGCTCGCCTCGCTCAGGCCGTGATGTCGATCGGTGCGGTCAAGGCCGTGGAGATCGGCGACGGGACGAAGGCAGCCCGCGCCCTCGGCTCCGAGAACAACGATGGCTTTGAGGCCGTCGCGGTGCCGATCGCCCCGATGGAGGTCGATGATGACGACGAGGACTACGAGCACCAGCCGAGCCTCGAGGATGTGAACCGCGCCCGTGCGCTCCATGACGAGACGCCACTCACGGAAGAAGAGTTCGAGGAGATGCTCGCAAGTGGTGAGCTCGACGGCATGGAGGAGGTCTTCCGTGTGAAGACGAACCACGCCGGCGGCATCCTCGGCGGTATGTCCGACGGCGCTGAGATCGTCCTCCGTGCCTACTTCAAACCGACGCCGTCCATCGCCCGCCCGCAGGAAACCGCGAACGAAGAGGGCGACAACATCACGATCGAAATCAAGGGCCGTCATGACCCGACCGTCGTCGAGCGGGCCTGTGTCGTCGTGGAGTGTATGGTGGCCATCACCGTACTCGATGCGCTTCTCGAGAATATGGGTGCGCAGATGGAGTTCCTGCACGAAATCTATCCGCTTGATTAAGCGGGAGAGAAAGAGTATTTTATTAGTAAAGTAAAGCGCTTTACTGTCGCGCGGGCGGGTGCCTCCGCGGAGGACGACTGCATTGGCCGGGACAGTGGCGGAAACGATGACGAGACAACAGGAGGTATGAACATGGCAGATCAGATGTCAAAGGAGTATGATGCAGTGAAGGAGCTCGGTCTCTGCGTACTGCATGTAGGTATCAATGCAAACGGCGAGGAGGATGCACTCAGAATCGCAGACGAGTTCCAGACCCTCATGGGCTTCATCCCGAGAGTCGGCAACAGCTCCATCTTCGCTTCGGACCTCATCGAGATCATGAAGAAGGACGGCCCGGGCGAGAAGGGCCACATCGCGATCGGCTGCCATGACGTAGACGCCGCGGTCGCTTTCTTCGAGAAGCGCGGCATGGGCGTGAAGCCGGAGACCGCAAAGAAGAACCCGGACGGCAGCCTCATGTTTATCTATCTCGATAAGCAGATTGCAGGCTTCGCGATTCACCTGAAGCAGTACTGATTTATACGAATCTTATGCGCCGGAGGATAATCCTCCGGCTTTTCTCTTGTAAATCCTTTTTCACATGCTAAAATAGATGCGCATATAAACCTGCGACGGCAAGGCACGAAGGATGTGCGACGGTGCCGACGCATTCAAAAAGAAAGGCTATGATTATGGCAGACAAGAAACTTGTCGAGCAGATCACTCCTATGGGGGAGGATTTCGCTCAGTGGTACACAGACGTTGTTAAGAAGGCAGAGCTCACGGACTATTCATCCGTCAAGGGGTTCATGGTCATCCGTCCGGCTGGCTATGCGATCTGGGAGAACATCATGCATGAGCTGGATCAGCGCTTCAAGGCGAGCGGCGTAGAGAACGTAGCGATGCCGATGCTGATTCCGGAGTCCCTCCTTCAGAAGGAGAAGGACCACGTCGAGGGCTTCGCACCAGAGGTTGCCTGGGTAACCGAGGGTGGACAGAAGAAGCTCGAGGAGCGTCTCTGTGTACGCCCGACCTCCGAGACACTGTTCTGTGATTACTTCTCAAAGGTTGTAAAGTCCTATCGTGATCTCCCGCAGATCCTCAACCAGTGGGTATCGGTCGTTCGTTGGGAGAAGACCACCCGTCCGTTCCTGAGAACCCGTGAGTTCCTGTGGCAGGAGGGACATACCGTGCATGCAACCGCGGAGCAGGCTGAGGAGAGAACGAAGCTTATGCTCGAGATCTATGCGGACATCTCGGAGAACGTGCTTGCGATCCCGGTCGTCAAGGGACAGAAGACCGAGAAGGAGAAGTTTGCCGGTGCCGTAGCTACTTATACCATCGAGGCTCTCATGCATGATGGTCAGGCACTTCAGTGTGCGACCTCCCACAACTTCGGTGCGGATTTCGCGAAGGCCTTCAATGTACAGTTCCTTGATAAGGACAACCAGCTGAAGCCGGTATACGAGACCTCCTGGGGTATGACCACCCGTATGATCGGTGCGCTCATCATGGTACATGGTGATGATTCCGGTCTCAAGCTGCCACCGAGAATCGCGCCGACGCAGATCTGCATCGTTCCGATCCAGCAGAAGAAGGAAGGCGTGCTTGAGAAGGCATACGAGCTGAGAGATCAGCTTCGGAAGTCCGGCTTCCGCGTAAAGGTAGACGATGGTGACAAGTCACCGGGCTTCAAGTTCGCGGACTGTGAGGTACGTGGTATTCCGCTTCGTATCGAGGTCGGTCCGAAGGATATCGAGGCCGGTCATGCCGTACTGGTACGTCGTGATACCCGTGAGAAGATCCAGGTTTCCTTCGACGAACTCGCGGAGGAGACCGGAAAGCTGCTCGAGCAGATCCAGCAGGATATGTACGACCGCGCGAAGACCTTCCTCGAGGAGCATACCTCCAGTGCGACCAACATGGACGAGCTCGTCGATATCGTAAACACCAAGCGTGGCTTCGTGAAGGCCATGTGGTGCGGCTGCCGCGAGTGCGAGGATAAGCTGAAGGAGATGTCCGGCATCACCTCGAGATGTATCCCGTTCGAGCAGGAGACCATCAGCGATACCTGTGTTGTTTGCGGAAAGCCGGCGACGAAGATGGTATACTGGGGACGTGCATACTGATCTGATTTGAATATCGGGTGCCGTAGAGCTGTCGCGACTGCGACAGCTCTTTTGCGCTATGCAGGCATTCCATGTTAAAATAAGTATAATGAAAAAAATCAAATTACCTTCAAATGTAGAATATATCATCCATCAGCTGGAGCGTGCGGGCTACGAGGCCTACGCGGTCGGTGGCTGTGTGCGCGACAGTCTCCTCGGGCGGGTTCCGGGCGACTGGGACATCACGACGAGTGCGCGTCCGGAGCAGGTGAAGGCGGTGTTCCGACGCACCATCGACACCGGGATCCAGCATGGCACCGTGACGGTGCTGATGCCGGCGGAGCAGGCGGATTCTTCTGTGGCTGGTGAGGCGTCTGGCATCCAGGGAGATGCGCGCAGGGCAGCATCGCAGGGAGTTCATACCGGCACAGCGCATGCCGGTCGTTCAGCGGAGCACCCGGGAGCGAGGTCCATGCCGGTCTGGGAGGGCTACGAGGTCACGACCTATCGGATCGATGGTGCCTACCTCGATGGGCGTCATCCGAGCGCGGTGCAGTTCACGCCGTCGCTCCATGAGGATCTCGCGCGCCGTGACTTCACGATCAACGCGATGGCGGTCAATGACCGGAGCGGCATCGTGGATGACTTCGGTGGTCTCGAGGACCTCGGTCGTCGTGTCGTCCGCGCCGTCGGCGAGCCGGAGCAGCGCTTCCAGGAGGATGCCCTTCGCATGCTCCGCGCCCTCCGTTTCTCGGCCCAGCTCGGCTTCGACATCGATCCGGCGACCTGGGAGGCCGTACGGAAGCTCGCGCCGAACCTCGAGCACGTCTCGAAGGAGCGTATCGCCGTCGAACTCACGAAGCTCCTGATGTCCGACCATCCAGAGCACATCGCGCTGGTCTCGACGAGCGGCCTCTCCGAGTACATCAGTGAGCACTTCGCCGACGCCTTCCACGACGCGATCGACGTGCCGGATGACTATCCGGTCTATCCGTGGATGCCGTCTGACCTTCCGGCCGAGCGCTACCTCCGCTGGGGCGTTTTCCTGCGCGGTGTGCCGGACCGTGCGCGCGGCATCCTCCGGGAGCTGAAGATGGACAATGATACCATCGCGAAGGCAGGCACCGTCGCGCAGCTTTTCCAGGAACCGCTGCCGGACTCACGCTACAAGATCCGGAAGAAGCTGTCGGAAGTCGGCTACGAGACCTACGAAAACTATCTGCGGGCCGTCACCTGCCTGCTCCTCGCGGCACGTGATGCCGAGTGGATGCGGCCGTACCTCGACGCCGCCTGCCCGAAGCAGGAGACCGTGATCATGCCATGCTGTCAGACCGCGACGAAGCCAGACAGCGCCTGCAGCGCACCGGAGAAGCACGAAGACCCTACGGCGGAGCTCCTCGACTGCATCCGACGGGTACAGTTTGAGGTGGCGGCCATCCGCGTCGCGGGCGACTGCATTGAACTGAAAAACCTCGAGATCAGCGGACAGGACCTTATGGCGATCGGCATCCCGCGTGGGCCGGAAATCGGGCGGATCCTGCACGCACTCTTCGACCAGGTGCTTCAGGACCCGTCGCAGAACCACCGCGCGCGACTGACGGAGCTCGCACGTGGCATGATGCAGTGAAGAGAAGAGGACACGAAGAGTCGGCCAGATGAGGACCCGGAGGGGCTCTACCTCCCGGCTGGACTGTTACTAAAAATTCAGTGAAACTGCCGTGAACATGCCCCGACGCCTTGAAGCGGATGTGCAAAATTGATATATTTATAATAGCTGAATTTTTCAGAAAGAGAGGGCAATCTATCTATGTATCAGGATGAATATAAGCGTTGGCTTCATGCCGAGCTTCAGGATGTTGACTTAAAAACCGAGCTTCAGAATATCGAAGGCGATGATGACGCGATCAAGGAGCGTTTCGCCGTTGCACTGAAGTTTGGAACCGCTGGCCTCCGCGGCACACTCGGCGCAGGAACCAACCGGATGAATATCTGGGTCGTTCGTCAGGCGACACAGGGTGTGGCAGACTGGGTGAAGACCCAGGGCGGAACACAGACCGTTGCGATCAGCTACGATTCCCGTCTGAAGGGCTGGAATTTCGCACGTGACGCAGCCGGTGTGCTGGCAGCGAACGGCATCCACGTGCGCATCTACGATGAGCTCATGCCGGTACCGGCCCTTTCCTTCGCCACCCGTTACTATCACTGCAACGCCGGCATCATGGTGACCGCTTCCCACAACCCGGCGAAGTACAACGGCTATAAGGCCTACGGTCCGGACGGATGTCAGATGACCGATGAGGCTGCGGACATCGTTTACCAGCAGATCCAGAAGACCGACGTGCTCACCGGCGCGAAGTACATGAGCTTCGCCGAGGGCGTCAATAAGGGTCTCATCCAGTTCGTCGAGGACGACTGCAAGAACGCACTCTACGAGGCGATCGAGGCACGTCAGATCCGCCCGGGTATCGCGGCGACCTCCGGCCTCAAGCTCGTGTACTCACCACTGAACGGTACCGGCCTCGTTCCGGTCACCCGTGTACTGAACGACATCGGTATCCACGACATCACGATCGTGCCGGAGCAGGAGTACCCGAACGGCTACTTCACCACCTGCTCCTATCCGAACCCGGAGATCCTCGACGCACTGAAGAAGGGCCTCGAGCTCGCTGAGAAGACCGGCGCGGACCTGATGCTCGCGACCGACCCGGATGCAGACCGTGTCGGCATCGCCATGAAGTGCCCGGACGGTTCCTATGAGCTCGTCACCGGTAACGAGATGGGCGTACTGCTCCTCGATTACATCTGCGCAGGCCGCACCGAGCAGGGCACCATGCCGGCGAAGCCAGTCGCTGTGAAGTCGATCGTTTCCACACCGCTGGCCAATGCTGTCGCCGAGCACTATGGCGTCGAGCTTCGGGAGACCCTCACCGGTTTCAAGTGGATCGGTGACCAGATCGCACAGCTCGAGGCAGCCGGGGAAGTGGATCGCTTCATCTTCGGCTTCGAGGAGTCCTACGGCTACCTTGCCGGCCCGTATGTACGTGATAAGGACGCCGTGATCGGCTCCATGCTCATCTGCGAGATGGCTGCGTACTATCGCTCCATCGGATCCTCCATCAAGCAGCGCCTCGAGGAGATCTACAAGGAGTATGGACGCTACCTCAACAAGGTCGATTCCTTCGAGTTCCCGGGCCTCAGCGGTATGGATAAGATGGCCGGCATCATGAACGAGCTCCGCACGAATCCGCCGAAGGATTTCGCCGGTAAGAAGGTCGTGAAGGTCATGGATTACACGAAGCCGGAGGAGACCGGACTTCCAGCAGCGAACGTCCTGATCTACTCCCTCGATGACGGCTCTACCGTCGTGGTTCGCCCGTCCGGCACGGAGCCGAAGATCAAGGCCTACTACACCACCCTCGGAAAGGACCTCGCAGAGGCTGAAGCCGAGAAGGAGAAGCTGGCAGCCGCACTTGAGCCGCTGTTTAAATAAGCGATGATCAAAGATGAAGTATGAAGCATCGTAGGTGCCCGTTACGACAGGACGCACGAGCGGTGCAGATATGAATCAAGCCACGGTGGAGGGCTGCCATCAGAGAGAGGCGGCCTGCCACCGTGTTTTTTATTTGGACCGGCCCGGCGATGGATACGTTTGCGGTCGCTAGAAGTGCAACCCGGGCCTGGTTCTCAGATTTAGTGAGGTGTTTTGTGAAGGAACGAAATCTGAAGCTCGACAACGCAAAGGGCATCCTGATCACCCTGGTGGTGATCGGCCACATGCTGCTCCCGATCCAGGGCACGACCCGCGGCGTCACAAATTTCTTCTATATGATCTACGCCTTTCACATGCCCGCCTTCGTCTTCATCTCCGGCCTCCTCGCGCAGCGCATCTACATCCGCGTGCCGAAGCAGGCGCATGCTCCAGCCGAAAACTGTGCACAGCGCCACCCGCATCACGCGACCAATGTTTCTGCCACTCAGCAGGTGACTACCGTGGGTCACTTCAACGGACATCGCTGGTGCTCGACCCTCTGGCTGTACCTCCTGTTTCAGTTCATCCTGTTCTTCTCGGAGATTCCCGCCTACGGCCGCACGACCCGCTTCCCGGACTTCCTTCATACCTCCGGTGCACCCTGGTACCTCCTCGCCCTGCTCCTCTGGTATCTGATGATCCCTTTCTTCGCCGGGTGCCGAGGAAAAGTGCTTCCGCTCCGGCCTGCATGTTCGAATCGTCGCCACCAGCCGAGTGAGAGGCGGGCGCAGTCGGACGAGGGTCTGCAGGCGGGCAGGGCACAGCGCGGCATCCCGTGCAGTCTGATCGCCTGGATCCTCCTCACAGGCCTGTCCCTCGCCGGCGGCTACCTCGCGAGCGGTGCCCTCGCCGGTATCGGCGACTTCCTCGCCCTCGACCGCGTCATCGCCTTCGCCCCGTTCTTCTTCGCCGGCTACTTCATCGGCCCGGAACGACTGATGAAGTTTCTCGGAGGACAGCAGGAGAGTGTAGCGGCACCGAAACGCGCGACCTCCCGACGCCGGTCTACGGAAGGGACTTCAAAGCGTGCCGATCGAGGCATTGTCCTCGTGCTGACGGCGCTCGGTCTCCTCTGCTTCGTGCTGATCGGCACGCAGACCTTCGACCGCCTGCTCCCGTACCGAAACGTCGTCTACGGTGCCTGGTACTACCGCTTCCATCCGGAGCAGAACCCAGCCGCCTTTCCGGGCGCGCTCAGCTCGCAGCTCTGGCTGATCCGCCTCGCCTGGTTCCTCGTATCCGGCCTCATGAGCTTCACGCTCCTCGCCCTGATGCCGAACCGGCAGATCCCGCTCCTCACCACCATCGGGCAGCGCACCCTGCAGATCTACATCCTGCACCGCCCGATCCGTGACCTCCTCCTCGCAAGCGGCTTCATCACCGCCGCCGGCCCGGAAAACAGCCTGCACGTCCTTCTGCTCATCACCTTGTCGCTCCTCATGACCCTCGTGCTTTCCGCTGGCATCCTCCAGCGCCTCTTCGACGCCATCCAGAAGCTTCCGGACCGGCTACTCTGAGTCTTCATAGAAAGGAATTTCAAGAAAAATGTGGGTTTTCGTTAATGGTTTAAAGGTCTTTCAGAATTACACTCTGCTGCAGTGGGCGTGGTTTTTCATGTTCTACTGCATCTTCGGCTGGTGCTTCGAGTCGACCTACTGCTCGTTGAAGTCGATGCGCCTCATGAACCGCGGCTTCTGTCACGGCCCGTGGCTTCCGATCTACGGCGCCGGCGGCACGCTTTTCCTCATCTTCGCCTGGCCCTACCGCGCGAACCTCATCGCGACCTTCCTGATGGGCATGCTGGTCGGCACCGGCCTCGAGCTCATCACCGGGCCGCTCATGTACCACATCTTCCACATGAAATGGTGGGATTACAGCCAGAATCCGCTGAACTTCCGCGGCTACATCTGCCTCGGGGCGTCCCTCGGCTGGGGCGCGATGGCGCTCTTTTTCGTGCATTTCCTGCATCCGCGTGTGGCGGAGCTCACCGTGGACTGGACCCCGATCGGTTATATCGTCGTCGTCACCATGCTCTACACGCTCTTCGTCGAAGACGTGATTTTCTCTGTACTCGGTGCCCTCGATATCCGGAAGCGTCTCGAGACCCTCGCCGCAAATTCGGAGGAGATTCAGCAGCTGAAGCTGAGTATCTCGGAAGCTCGCGAGCATCTCGAGGAGCTGCAGGAGGCGGCGCGTGCCAATGCCTCTGAAGTGAAGATCGTCGCGGAGTCGGAGGGACGTCTGGCGGCCGCGAAGCTCGCGACCGAGGAGGCTGCCCGCGCTCTGCAGGCTGCCCGTGAGACGGGCACCCTCGCGGCGCGCAGCCTCGCCGAAAGCGGCGTTCAGGCGGCGCGTGCCGCTGTGGACAGCGGCATGCAGACCGCGCGCAGCGCGGCGCAAAGCGTCGCCGACACCGGCGCGCAGGCCGTGCGCACGGTTGCGGAAACCGGCCGCAGCGCCGGTGAGCTCGGCAAGTCCGCCGTCCAGCGCAGCCTCGAGCTGCGCCGTCGCCTCGCCGAGGAACGCCGTCGTCGCCTCGAAGAGCGCCTCGCCATCCTGGAGGATGGCGGTGATGCCCGCAGCGGCCGCATGAACTGGTGGGTCGGCAACACCCTTCGAAACAACCCGACCATGACCCATCACCCACGCCACAGCGCAGACTTCGAATTCTACGCGCGTCTCCGCGCCTCCTCACAGCGCCACCGCGAGAGCTTCGAAAAGATGGAAGCCCGCATCGACGCCGAAAAAGCGAAGGACCGCGCCGCTGAAGAGATATGACATCCTGTCTGACAGCCCAAACCCGCCGATACTTCGGCGGGTTTTTCATATAAATCATGAGAAATATCAAATATTTGATAATTTTGAAAAAAGTGGATAATTATGACTAATTTCACCGAACTTGCGCAGATACTCAGACTATCTACTATTTTCATATTTGATATATATTGGATAAATTTGGACGGAATCATACATACGCTTATTTGCGTACGATCTAAGATCGGCTTGATTCATAAAAAGTAGATATGGATTTTGAAGATATCTTACCTTCATCGATCTCTTCGTATCCAATAATCCTTCTATTTAAAAATCTTGGATAGTTGTCACGCATCAGCTCTTATGAAACTAGCATTTTGATATCCATTATTTTTGAAATACTAAAATAATGGATAGTTTCTTCTGCAAGAATCGATTTTCACCCGCAAAACATATCCATTATTTATAAAAAGAGCTAAAAGTGGATAGTGCTCATTCATTTCCGTCGCTACTGTTCTTCATGCGTCCATTTCCGGTCTATTCGGAACGACACCCGCACTTCTTTTTTTCGGCTATCGAAAATATTCCCAAATACTACTTCAAGCGCGCGAAGCGTTGGGGTACAATGAGAAGAAATGAAAAGCAACGTCTGTACCGGGGGCTGACCCCTGCGTACCCCCGGGCATCCCCTTCCGGATTTCGGAAGGGGTCTGACCCTAATCACTGAACGACACAAACGCCCGCCATCCGCGGGCGAAGGAGGAAGATATGGCACTTTCGAAAAGTATGCAGCAGCTGGTCGCCGGCAACTCCGCGATCCGCAAGATGTTCGAGCTCGGGCAGGAGCTCGCCGCACGCGTCGGCCGTGAAAACGTCTACGACTTCAGCCTCGGCAACCCGGCCTCGCCGGTCCCGGAGGAGGTGCGCGATTCCATCGTACGCATCGCGACAGAGGAAGCGCCGAATTATGTTCACGGTTATATGGCCAATGCAGGCTACCCGGAGGTGCGTGCCGCGGTAGCGGAACACCTGAATCGCCTCCACGGCACCGACTATGACGCCCAGGACATCATCATGACCGTGGGTGCTGCCGGCGGCCTGAACGACGTCCTCCGCGCACTCCTCGACCCGGACGACGAAGTCCTAACCTTCGCCCCGTTCTTCACCGAGTACCGCAGCTACGCCGCAAACTTCGGCGGGAAGCTCACCATCGTCCCACCGGATACCGCACACTTCCAGCTCGACATCGACGCCGCGGAAGCCTGCATTGGCGAGCGTACGAAGGCCATCATCGTGAACAACCCGAACAATCCGTCGGGTGCCGTTTACACCGAAGAAACCATTCGGAAGCTCGGCGCGATGCTGGAACGTAAGGAGCAGGAAATCGGCCATCCGATCTACGTGATCTGCGACGAGCCGTACCGCGAGCTCGTGTACGACGGCCTCACCGTCCCGTACATCCCGAATATCATCAAAAACGCGGTCTTCCTCTACAGCTTCAGCAAGACCCTGTCACTGCCGGGCGAGCGGATCGGCTACATGGCGCTGGCGAAGCGCGCAGACGATCACGACACGATGATCCAGGCCCTGACGATCGCGAACCGTTGCCTCGGCTTCGTGAACGCGCCGTCCCTCCTGCAGCTCGTCGTGAAGGACTGTCTCGCGGTAGAGGCCAATGTTCCGTTTTATGACCGGAACCGGAAGCTGCTGTATGCCACCATTTCCGGCCTCGGCTTCGAGTGCGTACGACCAGAGGGCGCCTTCTACATGCTTGTGAAGGCACCGAATGGCAGCGCCGCGGACTTCGCCGCCGCCGCGGAGAAGCTCAACATCATCATCGTCCCGTGCGACGGCTTCGGCCTCCCGGGCTATGTACGCATCGCCTACTGCGTCGACTACGCGATGATCGAACGCTCCATCCCGGCCTGGGAACAGCTCGCGAAAATTTATGGGGTCAGACCCCATTAAATTTTTCTAAACAGATTCTAAACTGAACTTTATGGGGTCAGACCCCCTTACGTACATCCTCTCAAACTGAAAAATCCCGCCGGAGCTTCTTCGCTTCGACGGGATTTTCATGTTTGTGCTTTATGTCAAGAGATCAGCCAAGGGGGGGAGCCGAACTCCTATGAAGTATATGGAAAACGGTCATGCTCGATGGAGCTTCATGAATCTGCTGGAGCGTTTGTGCATCGCCCCGTCTTTCATAAAGAATCGTAAGCATTTGCGACCGTTTTTTTAGAAGGGGGCTCCGGAGTGTATTTCAACTCCGGAGTATGAGTATGAAAAGCGTTTCTTCGTTACATCTCTGTAACTATGATATATGATACAGGGCACTTGTGACTGAAGTATGTCGCCAGACTAAAAGAACTCTAAAGAATCTAAACAAAGTCTAAACAGAAGCGAAAGGATCATTTACGAGATTCTTTCGTGCCCGAACTCCACAATTCTGACTTTAAAAACAGAGGGCCATCGATTATACTATAGAAGATTCTATGTTGAATTACTAAATTCGCCCTGCGCGCCCATAAGCCGGGTGGCTCACGAGAGCAGCTTCGACGGGATTTCTTCGGACGGGTATCGGAAACGGTACCGACCGTGCGTGGCGCAGCGCAGAGAGCTGCGTATCCTGACAGGGCTTCGTTTTATACATCGTTATATAGTAGGAGTTTTTCATGTTTTCACTGATTTCAAATGATATCGGCATTGATCTGGGTACCTCCAGCATCCTTGTATATATAAAAGGCCGCGGCGTCGTTCTGAAGGAGCCGTCCGTGGTGGCCGTTAACCGCGATACGAACACCGTGCTGGCGTACGGTGAGGACGCGCGTCTCATGCTGGGCCGCACCCCGGAGAACATCTCGGCGGTTCGTCCGCTGCGCCAGGGCGTCATCTCGGACTACACCCTGACGGAGAAGATGCTGAAGTACTTCATTCAGAAGGCCGTCGGCAAGCGTACCCTCCGGAAGCCGCGTATCTCTGTCTGCATCCCAAGTGGTGCGACCGAGGTCGAGAAGAAGGCCGTCGAGGATGCCGCTTACCACGCAGGTGCCCGTGAGGTCACGATCATCGAGGAGCCGGTAGCGGCGGCCATCGGTGCCGGCATCGACATCAGTAAGCCGCAGGGCAACATGATCATCGACATCGGTGGTGGTACCGCGGATATCGCCGTGATCGCACTGGACGGTCCGGTCGTTTCCGAGTCCATCAAGGTGGCCGGCGACGACTTCGATGAGGCCATCCTCCGTTACATGCGGAAGAAGCATAATCTCCTCATCGGTGAGCGTACCGCCGAGGATATCAAGGTCAACATCGGCTGCGCCAGCAAGCGCCCGGAGAACGTTACCATGGAGGTCCGCGGACGCAACCTCGTGACCGCTCTCCCGAAGACCGTCATCGTGAGCTCGGACGAGATCATGGACGCGCTGCTGGAGCCGGCGATGATGATCGTCAATGCTGTGCATAACGTACTCGAGCGCACGCCACCAGAGCTCGCTGCCGACATCTATGAGCGCGGCATCGTCATGACTGGTGGAGGCTCTCTCCTGTATGGCCTCGATAAGCTTCTGCAGGAGAAGACCGGCATCAACTGCGTACTCGCCGAGGACCCGCTCACCGCGGTCGCCATCGGCACCGGTAAGTTCATCGACTTCGCGAGCGGTGACACCGACGAGGACTGACATCTTATTCATCAGGGGTAGCCTTATTCAGGCTGCCCTTTTATTGACTTCAGCCGACGACCGTTCGTATGGCCAATGCAGTCGACGGAACTGCGGTGGCGGGCGGTGAGGGCTTCAGCAGGCACGACACGTTTACATTTTCGGGAGAACACACCGTGGAATATTTTGAGGGCTATATCGATCATATCATTTTCCAGAGTCCGGCGACGGGCTACACCGTGATGACGGGCGTGATGGAGGGGAAGACCTACACCCTCGTCGGTACGCTACCGGGCATCGAGGCAGGCGAGAATATCAAGGCGGATGGCCACGAGGCCACCCACCAGATTTATGGTACCCAGTTCGTCATCGACCAGTACCAGGTCGTCGCGCCGAAGACTCAGGAAGCCGTCGAGCGCTACCTCGGCTCCGGCGCGATCAAGGGTATCGGTGCCGCGATGGCCTCCCGGATCGTGAAGAAGTTCGGTGACGATACCATGCGCATCATCGAGGAGGAGCCGGAGCGTCTCGCTGAGATCAAGGGCATCTCCGCGCGGAAGGCGATGGATATTGCGGCCTCCGTGAACGCGAAGCGTGACATGCAGGACGCTGTCATGTTCCTCCAGAAGTACGGCATCTCCATCAACCTCGCCGGCAAGATCTATAACCGCTACGGCAACGAGATGTACGACATCGTCCGCGATAACCCGTACCGTCTCGCAGAGGATATCGAGGGCCTCGGCTTCCGGACCTGCGACGAGATCGCGCGGAACGCCGGCATCGCGGAGGACTCCGCCTTTCGTATCGAGTCCGGCATCCAGTACGCGCTCGGCATGGCAGAGGGCAACGGTCACTGCTACCTGCCGCTCCCGGAGCTCTGGTCCTCCGTTGAGTCGCTTCTGAACATCACGATCCAGGACCTGAACCAGTACCTCCTCGAGCTCCAGATGAAGGGCCGCGTCATGGTGAAGTCGAGCCGTCCGCGCAGCATCTCCGATTTTCTGGACAGCGCGGCCAATGCGGGCGATGTCGATGCACCTGTCTACGACGCGAATCCGGCGCTGCATGCAGACCCGGCGACCCACGTCTACCGCGCCACGATCTACTACACAGAGCTCCAGGTCGCGACGCTGCTGAAGGATCTGAACGTCACGGTCGAAAACGCGGAGCTCGACGCGAAGCGTGCGCTGACCATCGATGAGATCACAGAAAAGCACGGCATCGAGCTCGACCCGCTCCAGCGCGACGCCGTGCTCACCGCTGGCCACTCCGGCCTCCTCGTCATCACCGGCGGCCCGGGCACCGGAAAAACGACGACCATCAACACCATCATCCGCATGTTCGCGGACGAAGGAAAGACCATCCTGCTCGGTGCCCCGACCGGCCGTGCTGCGAAGCGTATGTCGGAGGCCACCGGCTGGCCGGCCTCCACGATCCACCGCCTCCTCGAGTACCAGGGCCGCCCGGACGAGGACGGAGAGGACGGCGACCAGGTGCGTGGTCACTTCGAGCGCAATGAAAACAACCCACTCGAGTGCGACGTCGTCATCATCGATGAGATGTCCATGGTCGACATCTTCCTCATGAACGCCCTTCTGAAGGCCATCCACCGCGGCACCCGCCTCATCATGGTCGGTGACGCGAACCAGCTGCCATCGGTCGGTGCCGGTAATGTCCTCCGCGACATCATCGCCTCCGGCGTGATCCGAACCATCCAGCTCCGCCACATCTTCCGCCAGGCCGCCGCGTCGGACATCGTCGTGAACGCCCATAAGATCAACGAAGGCGAGCCGGTCGACCTCAGTAAGCGCTCGAAGGACTTCCTTTTCATCAAGAGCCAGACGCCGGATCAGATCTTCGCGGCCATCGCCGCCCTCGTGCTGAACAAGCTCCCAGGCTACCTCGGCGTGGATCCCTTCGACATCCAGATCATGACCCCGCAGCGGAAGGGCGCGCTCGGCGTCGAGCGTCTGAACCAGCTCCTTCAGGAGCAGATGAACCCGAAGAGCAGCCGCAAGACGGAAAAGGAAATCGGAGGCACCCTATTCCGTGTCGGCGACAAGGTCATGCAGATCCGAAACGACTACAACCTCATCTGGGAGATCCGTGGCCGCTACGGCATCCCGACCGAGAAGGGCGAGGGCGTCTTCAACGGCGACATCGGCATCATCACTGAGATCAACAGCTTCGCCCAGAACCTGACGGTTCGCTTCGACGACCGCTTCGTCGAGTACGCCTTCAAGGACTGCGAGAGCCTCGAGCTCGCCTACGCGATCACGATCCACAAGTCCCAGGGCTCCGAGTACCCGGCGGTCATCGTCCCGATGTACCAGGGCCCATCCATGCTCATGAACCGGAATCTGCTCTACACCGCCGTCACCCGCGCGAAGTCCTGCGTCTGCCTCGTCGGCAACCCGCCGATCTTCGACCAGATGCTTCACAACGCGTCCGAGGCGAAGCGCTATTCCTCCCTCGGTGAGCGGCTCCAGGAGGTCTCTCATGACGAAAATTCACTCTGAATCGGCTATCCCGGGTCCGAGGTCAATGTCTCCGGCTGCACGCAGTCACGCTGCGGACATCCCTCCGACACCCGCAGCAGCCTATCCGCCGATGACGACATCGGCAGCTCGATCGACCAGGACGTCCGCGGCGAAGCAGTGGCTCCTGTCGGTTCTTTTTCCGCACCGCTGTCCGGTCTGTGAGGAGATCGTCTCGCCGCGCGGCGCGCTGATCTGTCCGGACTGTGAACGCAAGCTTCACTTCCTGACAGAGCCGACCTGCCAGATCTGCGGCCGTGAAATCCTCGCCGACGATGAGGAGCTCTGCGAGAGCTGTAAGCGCCATCGCTTCTTATTTAAGAGAAGCATCGCCCTCGTCGGCTATGACGACGTCGCGGCGCGCTCCATCAGCCGCATCAAGTATACCGGTGCCCGCGAGTTCCTCGACTATTACGGGCGGGAGGCCGTACGCCGTCGAGGCGAGGAGCTTCGCCGCATGCAGATCGACGCCATCGTACCGGTGCCCGTCCACCCGAGCCGAAAGCGGAAGCGTGGCTACAACCAGGCGACCGTGCTCGCCGAGGTCATGGGCGCAGAGCTCGGCCTCCCGGTTTACGAAGCGGCACTCTACCGGCGTAAAAAAACCGCCGCATCGAAGGAGCTCAATGCGGCGGAACGTTTGAAAAATCTAATGTCGGCCTTTTACGCGGGGCCGATCCCGCAGGATCTCCGGCGGGTGCTGCTGGTCGACGATATCTTCACGACCGGCGCCACCATGGAATCCTGTACACGGACGCTGCTCGCGGCCGGAGTGGAAGAGGTCTACTGCTTCGCGCTCGCGATCCGCTCCGAGCGCTGATCACTTCACGCGGGTCCAGTAGTCGCGGGCCAGCTCGATCAGATCGAGCATCGGCTCCGAGGTGTAGCGGTCCTTCCGGTAGACGGCGACGGCGTGCATCATCGGGTGCGTACTGAGGTGGATGAGCTTCACGCCCTTCGGGATGGTGGTGTGATGTGAGGCGCTGATCAGCGCGGCACACTCGTCGGCGGCGACCAGGGCGAGCTGGTAGTTGATGCCCTCGGCATCCATGTAGGTGTCTGGCTCGAAGCCGGCCTCCTCGAAGACCTGCATGGAGACCATACGCTCGGTGGAGTCCTTCGCGCCGAGGCAGAACGGGACATCACGGAAGCGACGGATGTCGATGACCTCATCGCCACTCTCGTCGGTGATGGTTTCCGAAGCCAGTGGGTTCGAGCTCGCGACGGCGAGCATGATTTCGACATCGGCGAGGAACTCGTAGTGCAGGCGGTAGTTCTGCTTGTCGCCCATCAGGATGATACCGAGGTCGATCGTACCGTTTTTGACGAGCTCCTGTGCCTTCAGCCCCTTCATGAGGTTGAGCTGCAGCTTGACGGTCGGGTGCTGACGGTGAAACTTCTTATATAAAGAGGTCATCATGTAGTCAGCCTCGACGCCGGCGGCACCGACCGCGATCTCCTCGTTGTGCAGCTTCGCGATATCGGAGATGCGGGAGTAGCAGTCCTTCTTCATGGCGATCATCTTCCGGGCGGTATCGACATAGATCCGGCCGGCCTCGGTGATGGCCCACTCGTTACCACGACGATAGAAGAGTTTGGTGCCGAGCTCCTTCTCGAGATTCAGCAGCTGCAGATTCAGCGCAGGCTGGGAGATGAAGAGCTTGTCAGCTGCGCGGGTGATATTCTTTTCCTCCGCGATACGGATGATATTTTCGATACGACGTAGATCCATGGTGGCCTCCTGACGTAGTATTGCCTTCGGTGCTCAGGCGGGCGATGATGCCGCGCCGGAAACATTGGCCGAAGGATGGTGGACATAACATAGTAAGATACCTGTGATTCAAGTATATACGGCTCTCTAAATCTATGCAATAGAACTTCTATCAAACTCTTGAAAAAATAAATAATAGACGCCCGGCGGCAAACGCTTGACGCATAGGGTGCTTCATGGTATAGTTGCCCCGTAATCAAGGGCTAGGCCCTATTTTTTATGCACTAATTTCGTAGTCATGCGAAGTTAAGAATCATTGGAGGTGAAGAGCCGTGCGTACAAAGATTATATTAGCATGTACAGAGTGTAAGCAGAGAAACTATTTCACGACGAAGGAGAAGAAGAATCATCCTGAGAGAATGGAAGTTCGTAAGTACTGCAGATTCTGTAAGAAGCACACGCTTCATAAGGAGACGAAGTAATGAGCGAGAAGAAGAATTCCGGTTTACAGGACTTCTTCAAGGGTCTTAAGACGGAATATAACAAAATTATTTTCCCGACGAGACAGGACATCATCAAGGAGACCACCGCAACCATCGTTGTCAGTCTCCTGGTCGGAGCGCTTATTGCTGTTCTTGATCTTATTATGAAGACGGGACTTGGTTTTATCATCAGATAAGGGGAAACTATGTCAGAAATTAATCCTGCAGCTCGCTGGTATGTAGCACATACCTACTCAGGCTATGAGAACAAGGTTAAGATGGATCTGGAAAAGACGATCGAAAACCGTGGTCTTCAGGATCTGATCTTCGAAGTCAGCGTACCGATGCAGCCGGTCATCGAGATGAAGAACGGCGTCGAGAAGAAGTCTGATAAGAAGATGTTCCCTGGCTATGTTCTCGTAAACATGATAATGAATCAGGAAACCTGGTACGTAGTGCGTAATACACGTGGCGTAACCGGATTCGTCGGCCCAGGATCAGAGCCGACACCTCTTTCCGAAGAGGAGATCAAGGCACTTGGCTACAGAGCCCAGGAGGTCCTTGTAGATTTCGCGATCGGCGATACCGTAAATGTTACTTCCGGTGCATGGAAGGATACGGTGGGTGTCATCAGTGAGATCAATGATCAGAAGAAGACTGTTACCATCTCGGTTGAGATGTTTGGCAGAGAAACTCCGGTAGAGTTATCCTACGGAGAGATTCAGAAACTCAGATAACGAAGTATGGGAGGGTTAATCAGATCTGCTGATTACCCCGCAATTACCACAAGGAGGTGCCTCATATGGCAAAGAAAGTAGAAGGATACATCAAGTTACAGATTCCAGCTGGTAAAGCAACTCCAGCTCCACCAGTAGGTCCGGCTCTCGGCCAGCATGGTGTTAATATCGTTGCATTCACTAAGGAATTCAATGCAAGAACAGCAAACGAGGGTGATGTTATCATCCCTGTAGTGATCACTGTTTATGCAGATAGAAGCTTCAGCTTCATCACGAAGACTCCTCCAGCAGCAGTTCTGATCAAGAAGGCATGCAAGCTGCAGAAGGCTTCCGGTGAGCCAAACAAGAACAAGGTTGCTACCATCAGCAAGGCTGATCTCCAGAAGATCGCAGAGACTAAGATGAAAGATCTTAACGCTGCATCACTTGAGGCTGCTATGTCTATGATCGCAGGTACCTGCAGATCCATGGGCGTTGAAGTAGAGAAGTAATAGGGAGGTCAACTGATTATGAAGACAGGTAAGAGATATACAGCAGCCGCTCAGGGCTTTGACAGAACGGTAAAGTTCACCGAGGTTGACGCACTTGAGCTTGTAAAGAAGAATGCAACAGCAAAATTCGACGAGACCATCGAGCTCCATATCAGAACTGGTTGTGACTCACGTCACGCAGACCAGCAGGTTCGTGGTTCTGTCGTCCTTCCAGCCGGCACAGGTAAGAAGGTAAGAATCCTCGTATTTGCAAAGGGCGCTAAGGCCGATGAGGCTCAGGCAGCTGGTGCAGATTTCGTAGGAGCTGAGGAACTTATTCCGAAGATCCAGGATGGCTGGTTTGATTACGATGTAATCATCGCTACTCCGGATATGATGGGTGTTGTTGGTCGTCTCGGTCGTGTACTTGGACCGAAGGGCTTAATGCCGAACCCGAAGACCGGTACTGTTACCATGGATGTTACCAAGGCAATCGCTGATACTAAGGCTGGTAAGGTCGAGTATCGTCTTGACAAGGCAAACATCTTCCACGTAGCAATCGGTAAGGCTTCCTTCACAACTGAGCAGCTCAAGGAGAACCTTGATGCGATCATGAGCGCAATTGTAAAGGCTAGACCAGCTACATTAAAGGGAACCTACCTGAAGTCCGCTACACTGACTTCTACCATGGGTCCTGGCGTTAAGATGGATACCGTTCAGTTCGGTGCTTAATCTTGACAAAATAGGGTATTGACAGCGGCGTGAGCCGATGTTAATATACACTGCGTATTAACCCGAAGACAGCAGGTGGTGCGTCCGCACCGTAAGTCAGAACGCCTGCCGAGGAAAGATACAAACGATTTTAGTTTGTTCAACCCCGTGTCTTTTGGCATGGGGTTTTCCTTTTGTAAAGGTTTATACGAAAAAATCTTATAAGGAGGAAGAACCGAAAATGGCAAAGGTTGAATTAAAGCAGCCGATCGTTGACGAAATCAAGGCACTCCTTGATGGCGCTGTCGCTGTTACTGCCGTTGATTATCTCGGACTTACGGTTGAGCAGGATACTGAGCTCCGTAAGCAGTTAAGAGAGGCTGGTGTTACTTACAAGGTATTTAAGAACACCCTGATCAAGAGAGCAGCAGAGGGTACAGATTTCGCTCAGCTCGACGGCGTACTTGAGGGTCCTACCGCTATTGCAGTATCTAAGGATGATCCTGCAGCAGCAGCTAGAATCATCGCTAAGTTTGCTGAGAAGGCTACGAAGCTTGAGCTTAAGGCAGCTGTAGCAGAGGGCAAGCTTTACGATCAGAACGAGGTCAAGGTACTCGCAGCTATCCCTTCCAGAGAAGAGCTTCTCGGAAGACTTTGCGGATCCCTGCAGAGCCCGATCGCGAACTTCGCACGTGTCATCAATCAGGTGGCAGAGAAGAACGCAGAGCCAGCTGCTTAATCAGCAGATGGACATCCAAAGCCGCGTAAGCGTGCGGAGGAACCTGAACTCACAGGTGGTGAGTACCGCAGTATCGACTGCAAAACATAAAAGAATTATTTTGAACTGTGCATGAGCACAAAATTTCAAATGGAGGAAATTAAAATGGCTAAGTTAACTACAGAAGAGTTTATCGCAGCTATCAAGGAGCTTTCCGTTGTAGAGCTTAATGACCTTGTAAAGGCTGTTGAGGAAGAGTTTGGCGTATCTGCTGCTGCAGGTGTTGTTGTTGCTGCTGGCGCTGCTGCAGCTCCAGCTGAGGAGAAGACTGAGTTCGACGTAGAGCTTACTGATGTTGGTCCTAACAAGATCAAGGTTATCAAGGTTGTACGTGAGGCTACTGGTCTTGGCCTTAAGGAAGCTAAGGAGGCCGTTGAGGCTGCACCTAAGGTTCTCAAGGAGGCTGCTCCGAAGGCAGAGGCTGAGGATCTCAAGGCTAAGCTTGAGGCTGAGGGCGCTAAGGTTACTCTTAAGTAATAAAAGCGACATTAAGTCAGATCTTATACAGAGTCGGAAGGTAAGTTACTTGCCTTCCGGCTTTTTTATGTGAATCAGTACGATAAGAATTACCAGACACTGTCTGGCAAATTTTGTACGTTTTTATGCCCAAGCCGTCCTCCCTGCACTATAATTTTAATAACTATCTCTACGATTATTTGGTATAATAAAATAAGGACTGTCTAAATATATTTGCTTCGCATCCCGCGAAGCGCACTGAACAAGGCATATTTATGATTTGTACAAACTGTGGAAAAGAAATACAGGATGGCGCGTCGTTCTGCCCTTACTGCGGAGCGCTGTTTGCCGACGGCTTAGTCCGGATCCACTACGAGGCGCAGCTCGAGAGCTCAGCGGAGACGCTTCCGGTCTATAACGCGGAAACTGTGCGCGCGGCTTGGGAACGTCAGAAGGCGACCATCGGCGACGACCTTTCGGCGAAGCTCGATCAGATGGCAGAGACCCCGTCGTCCAATGCAGGCGATCTCAACGCGGATGGCGCAGCCTCGACACTTGCTGCCGCCGGCGCATCGTCGTCCAATGCAGGCGACCTCAATGCAGATGGCGCAGCCTCAACACTCACTGCAGGCGCTGCATCGTCGGCTGATGAAGGCGATCTCGGCACGGATGACGCTGCGGCAGATCCTCGCGTAACACAGGATGGTGAGCATGCTTCGGAAGAAGATGCTGAAGATGCCGCAAACACGCCTGCGCGTGAGGATATCGACGCAGATTTCGATATAGACTTCGGCGATTCCTTCGGAAGGAAACGCGATGCTCCATCGAAAGCGTCTGCTGTAGAAGCTTCTTCGGAAGACGAGGATTACGACCCGGCAGCGGAAGACGAAGCGATCCTGGATGAGTTTTACAAGAAGGCCCTCCGCTTCGAAGCGGAGGAGCGTCGCCGCCGTGAGGAAGAAGAGCGCAAGGCCCGCGAGGAAGCCGAGGCGAGAGCCGAAGCCGAGCGGAAGGCACGCGAAGAAGCGGAGCGCATCGCCCGCGAAGAAGCTGCGGCGAGAGCCGAAGCAGAGCGGAAGGCGCGCGAAGAAGCAGAGCGAATCGCCCGTGAAGAGGCAGAAGCGAAAGCGGAAGCCGAGCGCCTCGCCCGTGAAGAAGCGGAGCGTCAGGCCCGTGAAGAGGAAGAGGCGAGAGCGGAGGCCGAGCGTAAGGCACAGGAAGAAGCCGAAGCCCAGGCGAAGAAGGACGCAGAACGCGCCGAACTCGAAGAAGCGATGAAGCAGGAGCTCCTCAACCTCGCCGCCCATAAAACCCTCGGCACCCACATGTTCGACGATGACGAGGAAGAAGCAGAGACTTCCGAAGCAACCGAATCTTCCGATGAGGTTGAGCTGGTAGAAGCAGAGGAAGCTTCCACTGAGGAAACAACGGACGAAGTAGCAGAATCTGAAGAAACAGAAGCAGTAGAGGAAACCGAAGAAACTTCCGAGGAGGAATCAACCGAAGAAACAGACGAAGATTCTGAGACCGCAGAGGTGGTCCCGATCGCGGATCATCTGCTGGATGATCCAGAGGAAGAGTCCGAGGAAGAGTCCGAAGATGATTCAGACGATGACGATATCGATGATGATGCCGATGACACAGAAGCTGATCTCGATGATGATGCCGATGACACAGAAGCTGATTCCGATGACGCAGATTCCGACGAGTCCCTCGATTCCGATGAGGCAGATTCTGACGAGTCCCCCGACAGCGATGCTGACGCTTCCGACGATCTTGACACTGACGACTCTGATGACGCGGATTCCGACCCCGCCGCTGACGACTCTGACGAAGACTCCGAGTCCGCCACCGCCGAGGATGCCGACTCCGCTGACGGCGAGCGCACGGCAACCATCACTCCGCTCAATGATTACGATCGTGTCGACCAGATGCTGGGCGTGAGCGACGTCACCACCGACACCGCTTCCGCGGCACACGCGCACAGCGCGAAGCGGTTTGTGAAAGTCGCGATCGCAGTGATCGCAGTCGTGGCCGTAGCATTGGCGGGATGGTACCAGATGCCAGCCACGAAGGAAAGCCGGATCCGCAGACAGGCGGAGAAGGCATACGCAGCCGCCGACTATACGACGGCCGCAGCGGCCTACCAGCAGCTGTTCGGCTACGGTGTGCAGAGTGAGGAGATCTGCCTCCACGCCGCCGACGCCTACGCAGACGCCGGACACCACACCGAGGCCGTGGCGCTCCTGAAGAGCAACCTCGCAGACTACCCGGACAGCAGAGCGCTGAAGGACGAGCTCGAGGCGCTGGACCCGACGGTTCACTTCGACCCGGAGGGCGGCGACTTCAGCGATCCGGTCAGCGTGAAGCTGAGCACCGACGCCGGCGATCCGATCCGCTACACGATCCAGCGGGACGGTGACAGCACGACGCCGGAGACGATCGAGTATGCCACCCCGGCCGAGCTCAGCTACAGCGGCCGCTACACCGTGACCGCCCACGCGATTGCGAAGGACGGCGAGGCAGGCAGCAGCTTCACGCAGAGCTACGAAATCCGGCTCGACCCGGACAAGTACTCGCTGAACGACTGGCATGAAACCGCCGACGGCGTGCAGTACCTCGACGAGGATGGCCGCTTCGTGACCGGCTGGCAGACCATCGACGACCAGAAGTATTACTTCGACGAGGCGGGCTACCGCGCGACCGGGCTCACGGAAATCGACCGCGCCACCTACTTCTTCGACGCAGAGGGCGTGATGCAGACCGGCTGGCAGCAGTCGGACGACGACTGGTACTTCTTCGACGAGACCGGTCACATGCTCACCGACGTCTGGATCGAGGATACCTACTACGTCGGTGCCGACGGAAAGATGCTGAAGGACACCACGACACCGGACGGCATCGCCGTGGACGCAAGCGGCCGCAGGGCCTCCGACCTCGTGACCCTGTTCCAGCAGCACCCGAAGGCGATGGTGGTTATCCAGACCGCCGACCGGCAGAAGACGGGCGACTACTCGACCTTCGCAGCGAAGGCATACTATTCGCACAGCTCCGACACACCGGAGGGCGACAGCACCGACGTCACCGTGAAGATCAGCAACCGCGCATGGATGCATTACATCGATAAGAAGCTTCCGGACGCGCTGGTCACCGACGCCTACCACTTCCTGCCGCACATCGGCATCCTGAATCCGACCTTCGACGACGACGGCGTCATCACGAAGTTCGACTTCATCCTGGGCAGCCAGGGCTGATCGCGGCCAATGCTTACATCCTGCACCCGCCCGCGCACCCGTGTGCCGCGGCTCTGCAGTTCCGTTCACTCCGCCCGCGCGGCCACCGAAACCCGCGGGCGACATGCATACACACCATAGAGGAAAACGATGAATAACACTTTCGCATTCAACCACTTCAACTTTAACGTCAAGGACCTGGACCGCTCCCTCAAGTTCTATAAGGAAGCCTTCGGTCTCGAGCCGGTCGAGGTCAACGACCGCCCGAACTTCACCCTCGCCTTCCTCGGCGACAACACCACGAGCTTCCGTCTGGAGCTCACCTACCTCAAGGACCGCACCGAGGCCTATGACCTCGGCGAGCAGGAGTTCCACCTCGCGCTCCGCACTCCGAACATCAAGGAAGCGCACGACCTCCACACGAAGATGGGCTGCGTCTGCTTCGAGAACGCCCCGATGGGCATCTACTTCGTCGAGGACCCGGACGGCTACTGGATCGAGGTGATCCCGGATCGCACAAAGCCACAGTCCTGGCCGGAAGAAGAGTAACCATGGATTTATTTGAGTATATGGCGGAGAAGCAGAAGGAGTCCGACGCGCCGCTGGCCTCCCGCATGCGCCCGGAAACCCTCGACGACATCGTCGGCCAGGAGCAGATCATCGCCCCGGGCACCCTGCTCTACCGCGCGATCCGCGCCGACAAGCTCGGCTCCCTCATCTTTTACGGCCCGCCGGGCACCGGCAAGACGACCCTCGCACAGGTCATCGCGCACACCACGAAGGCCGACTTCGAGCAGGTAAACGCCACCATCGCCGGCAAGAAGGACCTCGAGGAGGTCATCGCCCGCGCGAAGCAGAACCACGGCGGCTATGGTCGGAAGACCATTCTCTTCATCGACGAGATCCATCGCTTCAACAAGGCGCAGCAGGATTACCTCCTTCCGTTCGTCGAGGACGGCACCGTCATCCTCATCGGCGCGACCACCGAGAACCCGTATTTCGAGGTCAACGGCGCGCTGATCTCCCGCTCGCGCATCTTCGAGCTGAAGCCGCTCTCTCGTGAAAACATCGCGACCCTCATCGACCGCGCCCTCACGGACACGCGGAAGGGCGTCGGCTCCTTTCATGCCTGGATCGACGACGACGCACGTGAGTTCCTCGCTGATGCTGCAAACGGCGACGCCCGCGCGGCGCTGAATGCTATCGAGCTTGCGGTCCTCACTACCGACCGCGACCCGGACGGCCGCATTCACATCACCCTCGACGTCGCCTCCGAGTGCATTCAGAAGCGCGCGGTGCGCTACGACAAGGACGGTGACAACCACTACGACACCGTGAGCGCCTTCATCAAGTCCATGCGCGGCTCCGACCCGGACGCCGCCGTCTATTACCTGGCCCGCATGCTCTCCGCCGGCGAAGACATCAAGTTCATCGCCCGCCGCATCGTGATCTGCGCCTCTGAGGACGTGGGCAATGCAGACCCCATGGCGGCCGTGGTTGCGACCAACGCGTTCCTGGCGGTGGAACGTGTCGGCATGCCGGAATCCCAGATCATCCTGGCTCAGGCTGCGACCTACGTCGCCTCCGCACCGAAGTCGAACGCCTGCTCCGCCGCGATCTTCGAGGCCATGCAGGAGGTGCAGCACTCCGGCAACCTCCCGATCCCATCCTACCTGCAGGACGCCCACTACAAGGCCAGCAGCAAGCTGAATCGCGGCGTCGGCTACAAGTACCCGCACGACTTCCCAGGCAACTGGGTCGAGCAGCAGTACCTTCCGGACGGCGTGAAGGACATGGAGTTCTACCACTACCCGCATAGTCATAGAAGGAATCACGACTGATAACGCCCAGAGAGGGGCCCCGGAAGCACAGTACTCCGCGACCGGAAGAATCTAAAATCCCATCCCTAAGAAGCACTAAGCCCTCTGCAATCACTGAGTTTTCTCTATGAAAACTCAGCGTTGCAGAGGGTGCTAAGGAAAAATTACTCTAAGTGCTTCTAAGGGATGGGATTTTGATTCTTCACGGTCGCTCTGTATGGCTTCCGGGGCTCCTCTCCGGGCTTGGCATCCAGCATGTGCGGCACCCGTCTGTCGCTTTCTTGCATACATTCACTCCATTCGCTCTCAGTATGTCTTCGATGTCTTCCAGTGCGTTATTATAACTGCTTACGTGAAGGAGATCATAGCATTCGGAAATAAACCCAAGAAGATCATATTTTTTAAAGAGTTCAGCACAATCCTTCGCCGTCATTTCCCACTTTGACTGCGCCATTCGGAACACCCAACATTGCATATCTGCGATATCCTTCTGTCTCTCAGTCATAAACTGTGTCTCCTTTCTTTACGATTCTATACCTGATTGTGATTATATATTGCTTGCTTAGACATCACAATGTACAAAATCATCGAGCTGACCCCTTTCATTATTTTGAAGTCACTTGTATGGCTGGCATAATCTGCTTTAAAATGTTGAATATTATGCTCTAATTATGGCATAATAATCCCATAAGAAAGGCGGTGCGATATGCCACAGATTATTCCAATCAAAGAACTCAAAGATACTACGAAGATTTCTGAACTATGCCATGCATCCTCTGAACCGATCTATATCACTAAAAATGGATATGGCGATATGGTCGTCATGAGCATGGAAACGTATGAGGCGACGATAAGGAGAGACCAGATTTATAAAGAACTTGAGATTTCAGAGAGACAGGTCGCAGAAGGGAAAACGCGCCCGGCGAAAGAAGCACTAGCGGATCTTAGGGTAAAATATGAATTATAAGCTTGAATTATCGGCTCATGCCGACGCTCAGATTGATAATTGCATTCAGTATGTTCGTCACTCTCTTCACAGCAAACAGGGCGCATCCGCAATACTGGATGATCTTGAATCTGCTTTTACCACATTGGAAATGTACGCAGAATCATTTGCTTTTTGTGAGGATCCTTATCTTCGTTCCAAGGAATACCGAAAACTTTCATTAGAAAAACACGATTATATACTCATATATCGAATCATCCTCGATACCGTCTACATCATCGGTTTTTTTCACATGAAAGAAAACTATCATGTAAAGCTATAATAACGTTTGAAAAAAATTGAGCCCTACCTCTTCAGAGGTGGGGCTCGATCTTTCATATGGATTATTTTCTGTTTTCAGCTTACTCCACGACGGTGATGGTGTCGGCGGTTGCGACACGCATGCGGAGGGAGTCTACGAAGCTTACCTTGACCTTCTTGCCGACGGCTGCGGTGGCGTCGGAGAGGAGCTGGTCGTCACCGCTGACGCTGAACTTGAACTCGGTGGCGTCGTCACACTGGAGGTAAACGACGTCGTCCTCAAGCTTCGTGAGGGTACCCTGTACGGCGTAAACGTCAGAAGCAGGGTCGTCCATCATGTCGTCGGTCAGGACGCGGAAGCAGGTGGCGTCGTCTGCGCCGAGCTCGCCGATATAGAGGATCTGTGCGTATGTACCGACCGCCGGCTCACCGATATCGAAGCCATAGCTCGCGCGCTTGAAGGTGTACTCAGTGCCGTCCTGCGGGCCGTCCTCTTCGTTTCTGCCTTCCTCCTCACGTACGGTGATAGAGTCGTCGGTCAGTGCCGTGATCTCGCCGTACACCTGGGTGTTCTCGGAGAAGTCGGAGTTGGTGTTCTCGTACGGTACATCCATCTGAACCTCTGCGACCTTCATGCCATCCGTCGGGTCACCCTCGCCGGCGTAGTAGATGTCGACCTCGTCACCCGGCATCCAGCTCCATGCCGGATTCGTGTGTGCCTCTGAGAGGTCGACCGTGATGCTGCTGCCATCATCGAGCTCGACGGTCAGCTGATTACCGTCCGCCTTCTGAATAGTCGCATAGAAGTCGCTCATGTCATCAGTCGCGATCGTACCCTCGACCGTCTCCTGCTTTCCATCCTTCTTACCGCCACAGGCAGAAAGAGACAGTGCCATCATCGCCATCAGTAATGTGTATGTTAATTTCTTCTTCATGTAGTTCTCCTTTGGTTATTCTGTAAATCCATATCTCTGTTGCGAAGCCTGACACAAGCTTATCCTCATGCTCCTCACTGCGCTTCCGCAGCCAGACAGCCGACGATAAAATCAAGCGAACTATAAGATACCACGCAGAGGCGCGCAGTTCCATTTCTTTCCTCTTAAGGCTTTATTAAAATTCCGTTCATGCTTCGTCCGATTCGCAATGATGCACTATTTATAATAGGAAGCTGTGTTTGTTTTGTGAATTTTAAAAGATCTTACTGCGACAGGAGAAATTCTGCCGTCATGTTCCCCCACTGCCCGTTTTTCTCTATAACCGATGGCTTTATAAATACTGTCATTAATTTACTAAAGTATATAGAAAAATGACGAAAATTTTAGCGAAAATGCAACGAAACCACGAAAGTTACGAAAACGTGTACGAAAACCGGTTTATATATTGAACTGGCCGCGCGAGGGGCATATATTAAGTTTGAGTCAGAATCTCTGTAAGAAAATCGTAAGAATTAAAGTTCTGCATCAGATTTTTCAGTATATTTAAGATTTCATCTTGGGGGAGAAGAAAATGAGGATTCATCTGAAAAAACGTTTCACAGCGCTTATGCTGGCGGGCATGATGGTGACATCGAACGTGCTGCCGGCGTATTCCGCGACGGATGGCATCGCCGTAGAGCAGGCGGACGCCAGCTACGAGGCTGATGCCGCATCTGCGGACGCATCCGCAGATGCCGAAAATTCGGAAGCTGGGGGGGCATCATCTGAACAGGGGGATGCCGAAAAACCAGTGGCCGATGACACCGACAGCACCACGGATGCTTCTGGAAATGCCACTTCCGACAGCGCCTCTTCCACCGCTGCTTCCGGTATGGAGAATACCGGTGTGGTTTCTGGTGCAGAGAACGTAAGTGACGCATCGAACACCAGCGCTTCTGGTACAGTGGGCTCGGATACCTCGGAGAACACCGGGGCTCCTTCTGCTGCTGAGAAGAGCGATATGATCGTGCTGGAGACCAGCGCAGCATCGACAGAAATCGAAACCACCGGCGCAACGACGGATATCACCGACGGCACTGCCGCAGGTTCGGATGCCAATGTTTCAGGCGGCACATCTACCGGCGCTTCCGGTGCCGGCATCACCACGGGCGGTGCAGGCGCAGGATCAACAGCATTGGGCGAAAGTGCAGTAGAAACCGGCGCAGTCGAAACGACGCCGGCCGAGACCCTCGAGTCGGTTCCGGAGACTACCGTTGAGGAGACGACCGTTCCGGAAAGCACCGAGGCGGCGAAGAAGGTGAAGCTCAGCTTCCATGTCGTGGATGAAGACGGCGAAGACATCGATGAAAAGTATGTTGACGTGAAGGTTTCCTTCGATCAGGATGGCATGCTCACACTCGATGACAGCGAGAAGGCACCGGTCAAAAACATTCGTAAGCTCACCGGCACCCGCCTCTTCGGACTGCTGAGAACCTATTCGAAGAACTATACATATAAGGAAGCAACCCTGGACGGCGATATCATCCGCGCGATCCGCAAGACGACGGACGAGGATGAGCATACCGTATATGAGTACACGATGGACGGCGAGAACTGGACCGCGTTCGAGGAGAACAGCGAGATCCTGCTCGTTTACTGCGCTCCGGAGACGAAGGGCAGCGGTCACGCTGAGTACATCGAAGAAGGAAAGATCAAGGTCGTCGTCGACCTCAAGAAGGATCTGCCGGAGGGCGTCGAGCTCCGCGTGCAGGAAGTGACCGACGAAGACCAGAATTTCGATGCATACATGACTGCGCTTGATGACGCCGCGAAGGCATCCGCGTCTGAAATCGAAAAGCACAGCAACGAGAATACCCTGCTCTATGACATCGCTTTCATCGGCCACGACGAAGACGGTCAGGAGTACGAGTACCAGCCGGGCGAGGACGTCAGCGTGAAGGTTTCCTTCCTCGGCGGCCAGCTCGCAGGTGAGCTTGGTGCATCCGACGCGGACAATGTGGTCATCAAGCACCTTCCGGTCAAGGATGAAGTGAAGGAGAACGCTGCGAAGGACGGCCAGCGCACCACCGCGGACATGACCGACCTCAGCGCAGACGACATCAAGGTCGAAGACGTCAAGAAGGCAAAGGTGACCCTCGACACCGAAGCGAAGATCGCGACCGTAGATGCAGAGGAGGATGAAGACGAAGAAAAGGAAGTTGCAGAGTCGAAAGATGAAGTGACGTTTACCACCGACGGATTTTCTACATATGCTATCATTTGCACAAAGCCAGAGGCAGTAAAGGCAGTAAAGGTAAATCTGAATTTACCGGCAATTCTGAATAAATATGAAGCATTTGGGTATGGCGTCATCGCAAGTGATTATTCATGGACAGGTGATACCGAGACCAATGTCATGGTGGATCAATACCGTAGTACTGCTGCGCAAATTGGTTCTTCACCTAACTATGGAAATGCAGGTGGCGTGGATTATATCGGCAAGCTTATGCCAGGAACTGCATCTCCATTAAACTTTCATTATGCACCGAAAAAAATATTATTTGGAAATGATGCATATTATGACTATAACGCAAATACATCAATAGTAACGTTCAACAAGGGTACAGGACCAATAATCGTTGAAAACAAAAATTATGACGTGGCTTCTATCGTGAAGAAGATTGGAAGCGATGTCGGTACTATTGTTGATAGCGTAAGTACCGAAGCAACTACGTTGAACCGAGAATTAAATGAAATCTATAATATTGACCTGACTGATAAAACACCAGGCGTATATTTGATAAATTTTGATGCGAATGATTTTAGTACCAATACAGGTTCTAGAAAACTGTTGAGTTTGAAAACAGATAAGAATCATAAATTAATTGTGAATTGTACAGGGACAGGAGACATTTTCTTTCATGATTATGAGATAAACGGAAGAGGAACAGCCGACTGGGTGGCGGACACGAATCCAGCAAATGACTGGATTCCACAGGCAGTGACATTTTATTTTCCGAATGCAAAGAGTGTTAACTTGAAGGAGAAATCACTCACGGGTGAGTTTATTGTTCCAAATGGTACGATGAATGTAACGCAGAGTAGTGCAGGTATAATCGTCGCTCAAAATGCAAGAGGATTAAACGGTGAGTGGCATTATCATAATCACGAGCTTCCTGCTACAAACACGATAAGTGTCAAGAAAATCTGGGATGATAATTATAATGAAGCAAATAAGAGACCTGGAGAGATAATAGTTCAGTTATATAAAAATGGTAAGCCAGAGGGCGCTCCTATGGCATTAAATGAATCAAATGACTGGGCATATTCATGGACAGTTCCTACATCAAGTGATACATACACTGTTGATGAGGTTCCGGTACCAAAAGGATATAAGAAGACAATCACTGGAGACGAATCGGTCGGATTTGTAATTACAAATACGCTTGAAACGCCAGAGGAAGAAACGAGTGTTGAACTTGAAGCCACAAAGATACTGGAGGGACAAACACTTCAGGCAGGTCAGTTCTCATTCGAACTTAAGGGAGCAGATGGCAGTGTCCTTCAGACTAAACAGAATACGGCTGATGGAAAAATAAGGTTTGATAAAATAACTTATAATGAGGAGGATGCAGGAAAAACCTTCAACTATACAATCGAGGAGTTTCGAAAGACAGACCATAATTATAAATATGATACGCATGTTGCAAATGTGACTGTGCAGGTCGAGAAAGATGCATCCGGAAAATTGACTGCCACTGCCAATTATGAAGATAGCAAGCTGATTTTCACTAATACCTATATCAATACAGCAAAAGGCAGCATCGTTCTTGGGGCAAAGAAGGTTCTTGAAGGAAAGGATCTGATAGCCGGTCAGTTTTCGTTTCAACTGAAGGATAGTTCTGGTAAAGTACTCCAGACGGCGACAAATGATAAGGATGGAAACATAGTCTTTAAGGAGATAACATACACGTTATCGGATGTAGGAACAAAGACCTATAAAATCGAAGAGGTGAACGGAAAAGCAGCAGGCTACATGTATGATGATCATGTTGTAGATGTGAAAGTAAGTGTAACGGACAATGATGACGGAACACTTGCGACCAGCGCGACATATGATGGTAAAACAAGCTGTACTTTCAAGAATAGCTATGTAGCAGCCGGAAGTATAGTATTAAAGGCAGAGAAGGAACTGAGCGGTCGAAAGCTTGCAGCCGATCAGTTTACATTTGAACTGTTAGGAGCGGATGGTACAGTACTTCAGAGTAAAAAGAATGCAGCGGATGGCAGTGTGACATTTGATGTAATCGATTATACACAGAAAGATTCTGGAAAGAGCTACAGCTATCAGATCCGGGAGGTGAATGAAGGAGCATCAGGCTACACGTATGATGATCATGTTGTAGATGTAGAGGTAAGTGTAACGGACAATAATGACGGAACACTTGCGACCAGCGCGACATATGATGGTAAAACAAGCTGTACTTTCAAGAACAGCTATGTGGCAGCCGGAAGTGTAGTATTAAATGTAAGGAAGGAACTGAGTGGTCGAAAGCTCGCAGGTAATCAGTTTACATTTGAACTGGTAGGAGCCGACGACAGAGTACTTCAGACCAAAAAGAATGCAGCGGATGGCAGCGTAACATTTGATGCAATCGATTATACACAGGAAGATTCTGGAAAGAGCTACAGCTATCAGATCCGGGAGGTGAATGAAGGAGCACCAGGCTACACGTATGATGATCATATCGTAGATGTGAAAGTAAGTGTAACGGATAATAATGACGGAACACTTGCGACCAGCGCAACATATGATGGAGAAGCAGGATACACCTTCACGAATACCTATACAGCCAATGGTAGTGCAGTTCTTACTGCGAAGAAGGTTCTTGAAGGAAAGAATCTCGCGGAAGGTCAGTTCTCATTTGAGCTGAAGGATAAGGCAGGTAAGGTGCTTGAAACTGTGACAAACGCAGCGGATGGAACGATCAGCTTCGCTCCAATCAACTACAGTCTGGCGGACGTAGGCACGAAGATCTACACCATCCATGAGGTGGAGGGTGGCGAAAAGGGCTATACGTACGATAAGCATGTAGAGACTGTGACTGTAAAGATCAGCGATAAGGGTGATGGAACACTTGATACCGCTGTCGATTATGATGCAGACGGTGCAGTATTCACGAACTATTCGATTGATTTCAAGGTCAACAAGTTCGAGCGTACCGGTACGCGTGAGCTGGATGGTGCGAAGATCCAGATTAAGGATTCCACAGGCGCGGTAATTGCGGAGTGTATTTCGAAGTCGGGTGAGACGCATGATTTCGGTTCGAGCCTGAAGGCGGGTGAGACCTACACGATTCACGAGGAGACAGCGCCGAGTGGTTATTACACGATCAGCGATATGAACTTCACGGTGGATGCGAAGGGTCAGATCACGCTGGCGGGCAGCTCCGAGGATGTCAAGCTTGAGGATGGTGTCATCAAAATCTGTGATGAGCGGATCAAGTCCTCTGGTGGTGGCGGTGGTGGAGATCATCCGCATCCGACACCGGAGACTACACCGGCTGAGACGACACCTGCGGAGACGACCGTACCGGAAACCACGCCGGTAGAGACGACAGCGCCGGAGACGAATCCGGGTGGCGGCAATGGTGGTCACCATGGTCCGTCTGAGGAGGTCGAGACCGACGAGTTCGGTAACGTGCTCGGTGCGAACCGTGGCCGGAATAAGAAGGGCCAGGATGGCGGTAATGTAAAGGGAGCAAGCAGAGGAAAGACGAGAACGGGCGATGAGTCCATGATGTCGATCTTCGGTTTCGGATTCCTGGCAGCCGTACTGGTACTGCTCGGATGGTTTGGCATTCGATTCACGAAGAGAAATCGCCGTTAATACGGTGGAGTAGAAAGAGAGGGGACAGGTCATGTGGCCTGTCCCCTCTTTATAAAACTTATTCTCCAAACAGCTGCTGGGAGTCCAGCATCAGGGTGAATGGTCCGTCGTTCAGCAGCTCGACCTTCATGTCGGCGCCGAAGCGGCCGTGCTCGACGGTCGGCACGTACTTCCGGCACTCGGCCATGAAATACTCGTAGAGAGCATTGGCTTTCTCCGGGGCACCGGCCTCGATGAAGCTCGGGCGGTTGCCCTTCTTGCAGTTCGCGTAGAGGGTGAACTGGCTCACGACGAGCAGCTCACCGCCGACATCGGCGAGGGAGCAGTTGGTCTTGCCGTTTTCGTCCGGGAAGATCCGGAGTCCGCAGATTTTCTTGACCATGCGGTCCGCGAGCGCCTCGGTATCCGTTTCGGCGACGCCGAGGAGGATGAGGAAGCCGCGACCGATGCGGCCGATCTGTTCACCGTCGACCGTGACGGAGGCGTGGTTGACGACCTGGATGACACATCTCATAGTAGTTTCTCCTGTTTCTTTCATGAAGCACCGGCGCGATGCCGATGTACACGGAAACCTGTCCACTGGCAAGCTTAGTATACATTCGCGCATCGGCGTGCGAGCTTCGTATTTACTTAAACTGATTCAGCTCGCGGTTGTAGTGATAGTCGATGCCGGCGAGGGTCGCTTCGAGGGTGGCCTGGTCGGCGTCGAGCGCGTCGCAGAGGGCCTCGAGCGAGTCGTAGTTGTCGCGGAGCTGGGTGTTCAGGTAGCTTAGCAGCATGACGGGATCCTTCGGTAAATTCATCTTCGTTCCTTTCTATGTTGTGAAATTCTGATCAAAATACTATAATGTTCAGTAATCTGCAGTTCTATGAGCTGCCGCGCGGGCCGATACTGAGAGGCCGGCCACGCCCGCGGTCATGAGCGCGCACAGACTGACCGCGGCGAGATGTACCAGGCGCCGGAGGCATTGGCCTCGGACAGGGTACAGGAAGCCGCATCCGAAAGGAGTATAGCATATGAGAGACGAGAATTGTATTTTCTGTAAGCTTGCCAATGGAGATATTCCGACGACCACCCTCTACGAGGATGACACCTTCCGCGTGATTTTCGACGCGAGCCCGGCGACGGTGGGCCACGTCCTGATCATCCCGAAGGAGCATTATGAGGACCTCACGCAGCTGCCGGACGAGGTGGCGGCGCAGGTGATGCCGCTCGCGCGTCGCATCGGCATCGCGGAGATGCAGGCGCTCGGTGCGAAGGGCTTTAACGTCGTGCAGAACAACGGCGAGGCGGCCGGTCAGACCGTGCATCACTTCCACACGCACGTGATCCCGCGCTACGGCACAGAGGACGAGATGGTGCTCTGGAAGCCGGGTACGACCGACGCGGCGGAGCTCGCGGATACCTGCGAGAAGCTGCAGGCGGCGCTGAACAACGAGCGTTGATAGCATGTCGCTGTGCCCCTGGGCGGACGCGGGCGCTTCACTGCGCCTGGGCCAATGCTGGGGCCGCAGCATAGATGGGAGAAGTTTATTCGATGATGACGAAAAAGATCGTGCTGACCGGTGGGGGTACCGCCGGCCATGTCACTGCAAATATCGCACTGATGCCGCGTCTTCGGGCGGACGGCTATGAGGTGCACTACATCGGTTCCTACGACGGCATCGAGAAGAAGATGATGGAGCGCGAGGAGGTGCCGTACACGGGGATCTCCACGGGTAAGCTGCGTCGCTACTTCGATCTCCGGAATTTTTCGGACCCGATCCGTGTGCTGAAGGGCTACGGGGAGGCGAAGCGGGCGCTTCGGCGGATCCAGCCGGACATCGTGTTCAGTAAGGGCGGCTTCGTGGCCGTGCCGGTGGTCTGGGCGGCGCATGCCCTGCATATTCCGGTGGTGACGCATGAGTCCGACATGACGCCGGGACTCGCAAACAAGCTCTGCCTCCGTGCCGCGAGCCGGATCTGCTGTAACTTCCCGGAGACGACGAAGTCCCTGCCGGCGGGCAAGGCCGTGCTGACGGGTTCGCCGATTCGTGAGAAGCTGCTCCAGGGCACCCGCGAGGAGGGCCTCGCGATGACCGGATTCAGCGGCGACAAGCCGGTGCTCATGGAGATCGGCGGTTCCCTGGGCTCCGTGGCGATCAACACAGCGCTCCGCGCGATGCTGCCGCAGCTCCTCGAGAAGTACGACGTGATCCACATCTGCGGGAAAGGCAACCTCGACGAGTCGCTCGCCGACACGCCGGGCTATAAGCAGTACGAGTTCCTGTCCGACGGACTCCGGAATCTCTACGCCCTCGCCGACGTCGTGATTTCCCGCGCCGGTGCCAATGTCATCTGCGAGCTGCTGGCACTGAAGAAGCCGAATATCCTGATCCCGCTGCCGCTCGATCAGAGCCGCGGTGATCAGATCCTGAACGCGGAGTCCTTCGAGAAGCAGGGCTTCAGCTACGTCCTCGACCAGCATGCGATGGAGAAGGACTCGACGCTTCTCTCGACGGCCATCGAGACCGTCTATGCGAAGCGCGCCCAGTACATCGCCGCGATGGAGCAGTCCCAGCAGGGGAACGGCGTCGACCAGGTCATCGCCGTGCTGCGGGAAGTCGTAAATAATAATTAAGAGGTTTAGAAATGATTGGAATTATTGGAGCAATGGATGAAGAGGTCGAGAAGCTGAAGGCGGACATCACCGACGCGGTGACCGAAGTACACAACGGACTCAGCTTCGTGACCGGCCAGCTGAACGGGAAGGACGTCACCGTGGTGCGCTCCGGCATTGGCAAGGTCAATGCTGGCGCCTGCACAGCGGTGCTGATCGACCGCTTCGCTGTGGACTGCGTCATCAACACCGGGATCGCCGGATCCCTCGACGCCCACATCAACATTGGAGACATTGTCCTCTCCGAGGATGCGGTGCAGTACGACATGGACGCGACGAACTTCGGCTACCAGCTCGGCGAGATCCCGCGCGTCGGCACCATGGCCTTCCATGCGGACGACCGCCTGATCGCTGCCGCGGAGGAGGAGAACCGCCGCGTGAACCCGGAGATCCGCACCTTCATCGGCCGCGTCTGCAGCGGTGACAAGTTCGTCTCCGACAGCGACACGAAGAACTGGATCATCAAGCACTTCCAGGGCCGCTGCTGCGAGATGGAGGGCGCGGCCATCGCCCAGATCGCATGGCAGAATAAGGTGCCGTTCGTCATCATCCGTGCCATCTCCGACAAGGCCGACGACTCCGCCCACGTGGACTACCCGACCTTTGAAAAGCAGGCCATCGAGCACTGCGTGAAGCTCACCGAAGCACTCGTGGCGAGAATCTGATGCGCGAAGCGCAGGTGCGCAGATTAAAATCAGAATATCTGAAGCATGCATAACGATCGTCAGAAGATGGAAACCTGCGACTGTCCGTTATGAGAGATGCAAAACGATAAGCGACCACACACCGGACGGATTTGTCTGATGTGTGGTCGCTTTCTATGCGTTTAATAATTTACTGCGCCGGGTGCTCGAGCTGTGCGACGGCGTCGATGATCGAGGTCGCGCTGCCCTGCTGCAGCATCTCGGCGATGCGGTCGATGTCCTGCGCGTTCATGTGGGCCTTTCCGAGATACTGCTCGTAGGTCCGGGAGAGGTTCAGCGCCTGCTCCTTCTCCTGGTTCTCGAAGTGCTGGCGGAGCTCGGTGGCTGCCTTGAAGTTTTTCTGAAGCTCCTCGAGCTGCGGGCGGGCCGCGGTCTCGATCTCATCCGTGATGATGTTCGTCGTCACGGTTTCGAAGGTGTTCTGGGCGCCCTGCTTGCGGCTGATGACATCATTGCGCTCCTGCTGCGCCTTCGCGATCTCATCGTCGTACGACTGCAGATTATAGTTCGTGTCATCCGCATCGGTCCGGATGGACTTCGTCAGCGACTTGATTTTCCTGCGATTGCTGCGGATCTGATTCTTGATCTTCCGACCGTCACGGATCACCGCGGAGTGCTTCCCGATGGTGGCATTCATCAACGACACATAGATCCCGCCGATCAGGAGAATGTCTACGACGTAAATCAGTACCAGCTGCCAGATCTTATGCGCCGGGATGAAGTAGTAGATGCCGAACGGGAGTGCCGCGAAGAGCACAACGAAGGTCAGCAGGCAGAGGAAGAGTTCGACGAAGCCGGATGGGCGGAACAGGGTGTAGAACACACTCGAGTTGCAGATCGACGGCACATGATCCCGCTTGAAGATCGCGGCCAGCTGACGCTTCAGCTCCTTGTTCTCGGTGACCAGCGGCTCGGTCTCCCGCTTGATGCGGCCCTTCATGCCCTCCTTGCGGGCATGCTCGCGCTCGTCCTGCGCCTTCTTGAGACGCGCATCGACCTGACTCAGCTGCTTATCGTAGGTCGCCGTGATCTCATCACCACGCGCCTTCAGCGTCTTCTGAATCTTGTCCTGCATCTCCTTCCGCGCCTTATCGAGTGCGGCAGACAGCTGCTTCTCCTGCTCGCGCTGCGACTTCAGACTCTCACTCACCTTCTGATAAGCAGCGACGGCGATTTTCGCCTCCCCTAAAAACTGCTGTGGATTCTCTATTTCCAGTCCCATGATCTTCCGTCCTCCTGAAAGCGATGAATTCATGATTCACACGGTCTTTACTTTTCTGTTTATTTCCATTAAGGTAATAAACTACAGATTTACTTCATCATAGTATCCATATTTGAATAAACCATGAACGCAGAACCGCAAAAATAAATTTCTTCCGTTCTGAAACTATTATAGCATTTATCTACTTCGTGATAAACGAAAAGGCGCTTCAGAACGGTTTACATCCCCGATTTTTTACAGCAGTTCAGGCAGGGGCACCAGAGTGTGACGATACCGAGATCGTTTCTCGACATCGCTTTACAGCAGTTCAGGCAAGGGCACCAGAGCGGTCGAGTCAGTTGACATTACAAAGGAGAATCCTATGTTTCGTATGAGTGGCACAATTTATAAGGATGGACGCATCGTGCGGGACTGTGTTTCCCGCCAGGAGGATTACAGCATGTCCCGTACCGATCGCGTGCTCACCGCGCTGAAGGAAATCTGTGAGTACATGGACCTCGCCGTACCGATCTGGCTCTCCACGAACATCCGGGAGTTCCAGCGGAAGTCCGTCACCGTCTTCCGCGAAGACTGCTTCATGGAGCCGATCAGCTTCGACTACCTCCGCATCGAAGTTATCGAGGAGTGAGGAAAACCAATTTGTTTCCAGTGAAAAAACATCCAATCAAAAAAGACCGCTTCCACAGCCACAGCTGCCGGAGCGGTCTTTTTGATGTGAAAAAGTAGTTTCTTATAAATGCTCACTTCCACTCTAAGTGGCGCTCGTGGAGCATGCAGTCCTTTAAATACATATTGATGAGTGTCTGATACGGCACACCCACCTGTGCAGCTTCATTTTTGAAGTACACGATGATACTGCTGTCAAGATTGATGGAAATCGGCTTCTTTGCCTCCTTCGCGTATGGATTCTTACGCGGATTTAAGTTCTTGATGTCATATTCTTCACGCATACTGCACCTCCATTCATTTTCTATTTATATATTATATATATATAAAATCCATATATGTCACTACATGTTGCGAGAAAGGCGAGACATGTTTTGGGCCCGCGTTACTGTTCACTCGTCAACTGAATTCAGGCAGGAGCCGGAGGGGCAGCAACGTAGGAACAGTACTCCGTTGCCGCCCCTTCGCCGCCTCTGGCCAACGTTACTATCCAATATGGTTTGATGATAAAAATACTGGATATGTTTTTTGGCTGTAAGCATGACAGGTGGCTGCAAACTATCCACTCTTAGGCGATTTCAAAAATACTGGATACGAAAAGCCTTATTTCCTAAGAGGAATCCGGGCTCGCATATCCAGTATTTAACAAAAGAAGGTTTATTGGATATCAGCCGAAAGAAACTCTTCTCTGAAGTCAGAAATACATATCCACCATTTAAAAAAGCGAGGATTATTCGATAGTACGCTTATATGCGTATGCCTGATTTCGCAGAAAACTATCCAATAAGTGTCCTATTTGAAAATCTTAGATAGTTTAGCTCCGTACACAAAAATGATAGATGGTGTTAAAAATATCCACGATTTCGAAAACAACTGGTTATTGGATAGTGCCATCCATCTTCATCTATTTCACCCGGTTCGCCAGTGAAAATTTCCGGGCCGCGCTCGATGATCGTCTGAAAATCGAGCAGTATTCCAGCGCGGCATCCGCACGCAAAGAAAAAATCGTCGATTTTTTTGTTTGTTTGCACGGGGAGGGACCGATATGTAAATAGATAAAGGCTGTCGAATGGGGTGGGCAAACAAACAAAAAGAGACGCTCGGCATAGGCGTCTCACAAAAACCAAACGAGGATGAAGACATCGCCTTGCCCGAACAGTAACGACTGGACATGCGATGCTTTTTTCGAAAATCGTGTATATGGATTTCCTGCCTGAAATCGAAAATCGACAGGTAAAATAGACATGGACGTTCTCATTCTGAAATCGTGTATATTTAATCGGCGATTGACAGCGAAAATCAGCATCTGATTTCGATTTTCATAGACACGATTTCCGAAAAAGTCCTTCCATGTATAGTTTCTCTCCTGAATCCGGTTTCGGAGCGTAATTTTCATAGACACGATTTCTGAAAAAGTCCTTCCGTGTATAGTTTCTCATTGTGTCCGTATAATGGTGTAAATTGAAAACTTAATAAAGAAAGCTCTATTCGATATGTAAATAGATATAGGAAGTAGAATCGAATAGTCAGGCAAACGAAAAGAGGCTCCGATCGGGCCTCTTTTCGCTGCGCTTTTAAATTTTCATTGAAGAAATCTCGATTTCACTAGATAGAGCATCACATCTCAATCAGGTTAAATTTCACGTCTTCGTTTTCGAGGATGCGCTGTTCGCGTGTGTGGCAGGTGAACAGCAGGATCTGGCCGTGGTGGATCTCCGTGATGTAGCGGAGTGCGGACGCGAGCCGCTGCTCGTCGTACATCGCGAAGGAGTCGTCGAAGATCAGTGGCAGCCGTGCTTCCGCTGCGCCGTCGCTTCCGTCCGCCGTCGAAGTCTGCGTCCCCGCGGCACCCGTCGAAGCCTCTGCGTCAGCACCGGCCTGTCCGGCACCACCTGTCGAAGTCGCTGCGCCGGTGTCGCTCTGGATCAGGCGCGCGGCGGCGAGGCGCAGGGCCAGGTAGATCTGATCCATCGTGCCGGAGGAGACGTCCTCGATCGGCACGATCTTCCCTGGTGTGTTCATGAAGATGTCGAGGTTCTGGTCGATCCACATCGAGTCGTACACCCCGCCCGTGATGCCCGTGATCAGCTCACCGGCCTCCTTGTTGAGGTAGTGTCCAAAGCTCGACTGAATCGAGCTCTGTAGCTCTGTCATCGTCTCCGCCGCGAGATTGAGCGCATCGATCTCCGTCGAGATCGCGTCGTTCTCGTCCAGCGTCCGCTTCAGCATCTCCGCGCGGTTCTTCACATTTGCGAGGTGCTGCAGCTTCCCCTCGAGCTCCGTCTGCTTCTCGTTCTGCTTCTGCAGCTCGACATCGTAGCGCCGTTCGTCGTTGCTGAGATTCTGGAGCTCCGCGCTCACCTCCGCAAGCGTCGTCCGTTGCGTCTCGAGCTCCTCCTCGGCCCGCAGCAGCTCGTCCATGTGTGTCCGGAAGCTTTCCATCGCGGCATCGCTGACGTCCGCCGTACCGATCTGCTTCGTCAGCATCGCGCTGAGCTCGGCCGCCGTCTCCCGAAGGAAGCCCGTCCTCGCAGCATTGGCGTACAGCCGCCAGACGAAGAGCAGCATGCACAGTACGAGCAGGCCAATGCTCGTGGCCACAAGGATCGTCGCGCTCAGGCCACTTCCCGACACCGCCGCGACGAGACCCGGGACCTTCTCCGGCGCGAGATGGAAGCGCTGTGCGAAGGCAGGGGATTCGATCGCTGTGATCAGTACAGCCGCGATGCCGCAGAGGATCGTCAGAAGGCCGAAGAGAAGCGGGAGAGCGATGCGAATCACCCGTTCCCGTGGCTCCGCGCCGATCTGATAGAGGCTGTACAGCATGTCGGCGTGCTCCTTTGCGTCCAGGATATCGTCGCCGCTGTCGAAGCCGGCCTGCGTGAGCACCGCCTCCTGGGCCGCCGTCTTCTGCAGCAGCTCCTCCCGGCGTGTCTGCCGGTCGACCTGCTCCGTTCGGACCTCCGAACGCAGAGCCTGGTACTTCCGAAGCTGATTCTCGTACTCCGGCTGCGCGATCTCGCGCTCGATGTTCCGGATCTCGCCGATCAGCTGCGCGTAGGACTTCGCCGCCTCCGGCACCCGTTTCGCCTCCAGCGCGCTGCGCTGCTGCCGGAGAAGCTTCAGCGCCCCGGCGGAGTCGAGCGACATATCGCCGGTCGTGCTGAGATTTGTGATGTAGGACTTCAGCTCATGCACCATGCTGCGGCTCGTCGCGCTTCGGAGCTGCCCGATCGACACCGTGTTCTCGAACGCCGTCTCGGAAATCCCGCCCAGCATCGCCTGCAGGAAGCCCCGCGGATCCGGCACCCGGACGCCCGCCGTCTCGTCCCAGATCTCCAGCGGACAGGCGTCCGCGCCGGCCGCCGGTGCTGCCGCTCCGCTCGCGCGCCCGACGCTCGCCAGCGTCGCCGCCCCGGTCATTCCGGTGCCTGTGGCCCCGGTCATCCCGGCTGTCCCGGCGCCAGCCATCGCAGCCGCGCCGTAGCCGGCGCCTGCTCCGCCTGTCAGCCCTGCGCCGCCCGCTGTCGTCGTGGCTGCGCCATCTGCGCTGAGGTCGTCTGCATTGAAATCACGGACGATACGGTAGATGCTCCCCTCATGCGCGAGGCGCAGCGTCCCGCCGAAGCGCTCCGGCGCATCCCACGGCCGGTACTTCTTGTGCAGCTTCGCGGCGCTCCCGATGCCGGGCCGCCGCTCGAGCCCGTAGAGCATCGCCTGCAGAAACGCATGCAGCGTCGACTTGCCGGCCTCGTTGTGGCCGTACAGGATGTTCATGCCCTCGGCGAAGCGGAGATTCAGGTCGTGGAACTTGCCGAAGCCTTCGATATGGAGGTCGATCAATCGCATCACAGACCTCCTTTCTGCGACTGCAGCAGCGCATGGATACCATAGTACAGCGCCTTCTTCTCGATTTCACTCATGTCATCCGGATTCTCCCGCAGGAGCTTTCGGATGTAAAAGCCGATCATGTCGGACGGGTGCTCCCGGTACAGCGCGACGAAATCGTACTGCGGCTCGGACATATCCTCGACCGTCACGATGCGGTAGCGCTCGCGGAGCGGTGCGAGATCGAAGCTCACCTCCGGATCATGCTTCCCCGTGATGCGCAGCCGGTAGATGTTCTGCGTGCCCCGCTTCTCGATCTCCGCTGAGATCAGGCGCTGAAGCTCCTCGTTCGACGTGCGTTCCGTCACTGAAATCTGCAGCGGCACATAGCTCGCCGCGGCGAGCGGTACGAACTCCAGCTTCTGGATCCGGTGCGTGATCGGGTGGATGTCCCCGACGTAGATGCCATGCGGCCCCGTTTCACCCTGCTCGAGCGGCTCCGGCGTGCCCGCATAGATCACGCGGCGCTCCACGAGCTCGGTCGGCTTGTGGATATGCCCGAGGGCGACATAGTCGAAGGGCAGTGCAGCCCATGTCGCTGTCTCCACCGGCATGTGGTCCCGGTCACCACCGTGCGCCAGCAGGATATGGATGTGTCCATCCTCCGCCGGGTGGATCCCGTCGATCACCGTCTCCCGCAGCTCGCGCGTATGATAGGAAAAGCCGTACACCTCGGTATTGATATCATCGAAGTACACTGACTGCGGCGTATCCTCGAGGATCCAGTGCACATTCGGACTCCAGTTGAAGCTCAGCAGTGCCGAGTTCGCCTCGACCCGATCATGCTCCCCCGAGATGATCACCACATGCGTCGACGGAATCGTCCCGAACAGATAGTTCAGCTCCTGCAGATCCTTATTCATCGGCTGACGGTGAAACAGATCCCCCGCGATGAACAGACAGTCCACATTCGACTCCCGACACCTCTCGATGATACGACGAAACGTCGCCCTGATATCATTGGCACGATCCCGGCCCCACGGCTGATCCGCATCCGGCACCATCCCCCAGTGCACATCCGCAACATGAATAAAACGCATGACAGCTCCCCTGTAAAATGTTTATAGTCTTCTATATTTTAACGTAATTACGCAGAAATATAAAGATAAACGTGGGGCACGTAAGAGGTAACGTGGGCGTGTAGTTACTGTTCATTCGCGGCTCAGCGGACGGCAGCCGGAGGTTCGAAAACTTATATGAATCCAGTCGTCTTTTCGACTAGATTTTCTGCTTGCAGGAGGTACATTTTCGCCAGATGCAGGCGACGATCTACATGATTCGATGATTTACGATTTTGAGTATATGAAAGATGTGATCGAAGCCGGACTCAGAAGAGAAACTATACACGGAAGGACTTTTTCAGAAATCGTGTCTATGAAAATTACGCTCCGAAACCGGATTCAGGAGAGAAACTATACATGGAAGGACTTTTTCGGAAATCGTGTCTATGAAAATCGAAATCAGATGCTGATTTTCGCTGTCAATCGCCGATTAAATATACACGATTTCAGAATGAGAACGTCCATGTCTATTTTACCTGTCGATTTTCGATTTCAGGCAGGAAATCCATATACACGATTTTCGAAAAAAGCATCGCATGTCCAGTCGTTACTGTTCGGGCAAGGCGATGTCTTCATCCTCGTTTGGTTTTTGTGAGACGCCTATGCCGAGCGTCTCTTTTTGTTTGCCCACCCCATTCGACTGCCTTTATCTATTTACATATCGGTCCCGCCCCGTGCAAACAAACAAAAAAATCGACGATTTTTTCTTTGCGTGCGGATGCCGCGCTGGAATACTGTTCGATTTTCAGATGATCATCGAGCGCGGCCCGGAAATTTTTACTGGCGAACCGGGTGAAATAATAGTAGATAGTTTGCAGTCACCTGTCATGCTTACAGCCAAAAAACATATCCAGTATTTTTATCATCAAACCATATTGGATAGTAACGTTGGCCAGGGGCGGCGAAGGGGCGGCAACGGAGTACTGTTCCTACGTTGCTGCCCCTCCGGCTCCTGCCTGAATCCAGTTGACGAGTGAATAGTAACAGAAAAGCCCCGAAAAGTGACGATGTGCCGGTCGGAGACATTGAAAACAGGGAAGCCTTACGCTATAATCAGTTAAATCATCGCGGTTTTCCGCGGTTTTCTGAGAACATCCGAGATAGAAACAGAGGTTAGAGATGAAAGTTACTACATTAAGAGAGATTTTCAAGAATAAAGAAGCCTACTATGATCAGGAAGTGACGGTCGGCGGCTGGGTCCGCTCGAACCGTGATTCGAAGCAGTTCGGTTTCCTGACGATTTCCGACGGTACCTTCTTCACCCCGCTTCAGGTCGTTTACCATGACACCATGGCGAACTTCCAGGAGGTGGCGAAGTACGGTGTCGGCGCGGCGGTCATCGTAAAGGGTAAGCTCGTGGCGACGCCGGATGCGAAGCAGGCGTTCGAGGTGCAGGCCGACGAGGTCATGCTCGAGGGTGCGTCCTCTCCGGACTATCCGCTGCAGAAGAAGCGTCATACGCTCGAGTACCTTCGTACGATCGATCATCTGCGTCCGAGAACCAACACCTTCCAGGCCGTATTTAAGATCCGTTCCCTGGTGGCCTTTGCAATCCATCAGTTCTTCCAGGAGCGTGGCTTCGTATACGTACACACCCCGATCATCACCGCTTCCGACGCGGAGGGTGCGGGCGAGATGTTCCAGGTAACCACGCTTCCGCTCGACCAGGTTCCGATGACCGAGGACGGCAAGGTGGATTTCAGCCAGGATTTCTTTAACAAGAAGACGAGCCTCACGGTGTCCGGTCAGCTCTACGGCGAGACCTTCGCGCAGGCGTTCCGCAACATCTACACCTTCGGACCGACCTTCCGTGCTGAGAACTCGAACACACAGCGTCATGCGGCGGAGTTCTGGATGATCGAGCCGGAGCTTGCGTATGCAGACCTCGATGATGTCATCCAGTGTGAGGAGGATATGCTGAAGTACATGATTCAGTATGTGCTGGACAATGCTCCTGAAGAGATGGCCTTCCTCAACCAGTTCGTCGACAAGGGACTGCTCGATCGTCTCCACCACGTTCTGAACTCCGAGTTTGCACGTGTGACCTATACGGATGCGGTGAATGAGCTCATGAAGCATAACGATGAGTTCGAGTACAAGGTAAGCTGGGGCGTGGATCTTCAGACCGAGCACGAGCGTTACCTCACCGAGCAGCTGTACAAGCGTCCGGTATTCGTTACAGACTACCCGAAGGACATCAAGGCCTTCTATATGAAGCAGAATCCGGATGGAAAGACCGTCGCTGCGGTCGACTGTCTCGTTCCGGGGATCGGTGAGATCATGGGCGGCTCACAGCGTGAGGAGGACTACGACAAGCTTCTGAAGCGTATGAACGAGATGGGCATGGAGATGGATCAGTATGATTTCTATCTCGATCTTCGTAAGTATGGTACGACGCGTCATGGTGGTTTCGGTCTCGGCTTCGAGCGTGCCGTGATGTACATCACCGGTATGTCGAACATCCGCGATGTGGTTCCGTATCCGAGAACCGTTGGTAACTGCGATATCTAAACAGATGATGAGCGCAATGCGCCGGGGCGATGCCCCGGCGTTTTTTAGATTTCCCGACGTGACTGTCCAGACGTAGCTCGGCTTCCGACTACTGTCCGCCGAGTTACACTACATCTGGACAGTCACAGATAGATAGTATCGAGTGCTATGCCTGCGGTATGCAAAGTACCGGATATTTTTGCCGAAACAACTGCTCTAAAAGAAGAAAATTTATGTCTGGTGAACCAGTATGCCATATTGAATTGTGGTAAATTGTGTAATTATTACGAAACACCTATGTAAAATTCGTTATTCTACTGTCAAAATAACCATTTTCTTAGTTAACATGCGGGACGTAGAGTGCTATACTATGTACAGCTAGATATTTTTCTACTACTTATATTACTAATGAGGTGATGACGTGATTAAAAAAGAAATGATCGCCATGCTGCTCGCTGGCGGCCAGGGCTCTCGCCTTGGCGTACTCACAAAGAATGTCGCAAAACCTGCTGTATCCTTCGGTGGAAAGTACTCGATCATTGACTTCCCACTGTCGAACTGCATTAATTCAGGTGTAGATACAGTCGGCGTTTTGACGCAGTACAAGCCTTTACGTCTGAATGCCCACATCGGAATCGGTATTCCGTGGGATCTGGATCGTAACAGAGGAGGCGTAACGATTCTGCAGCCGTATGAGTCGCAGAACGGTGCGGACTGGTTCTCAGGCACAGCAAACGCGATCTACCAGAACATCGAGTATATCGATAATTATAGCCCGGATTATGTACTCATCCTTTCCGGTGACCACATCTATAAGATGGATTATGAGGTTATGCTCGAGTACCATAAGGCGATGAATGCCGACTGTACGATTGCGTCGATGCCTGTTCCGATGGAGGAGGCGAGCCGTTTCGGTATCACTGTAACCGATGAGAATAACCGTATCATCGACTTCCAGGAGAAGCCGAAGGTACCGAAGTCAAATCTTGCATCCATGGGTATCTATATCTTCTCATGGCCGGTGCTTCGTGAAGCGCTGATCACGAACAAGGATGTTCCAGGTGAGGACTTCGGTAAGCACATCATCCCTTATCTTTTCAATAAGGGCAGCCGCATCTTCGCGTATGAGTTTAACGGCTACTGGAAGGATGTAGGAACACTCGAGTCCTACTGGCAGGCCAACATGGAGCTCGTATCGATCATTCCGGAGTTCAACCTCTACGAGGAGTACTGGAAGATCTATACCGACACGAAGAATCCGTCACCACAGTTTATTTCCCAGAACTCTCACGTAGAGCGCTGCATCATCGCAGAGGGCTGTGAGATCCATGGTGAGGTTCATAATTCTGTCATCGGCGAGGGTGTCACCATCGAGTCCGGTGCAGTGGTGAACGATTCTGTCGTCATGTCCGGTGCAACCATCGGCGCAGGTACCAGAATCGATAAGGGCGTCATCGCACAGAACGTAAAGATCGGTCAGAACTGTGAGATCGGTGTCGGTGAGTTCGAGCCGAGTGTATATGATCAGAGAGTTTACAACGCAGAGCTGGCCACCATCGGCGAGAATTCTGTGATTCCGGACAATGTAAAGGTCGGAAGAAACACCGCAATCTATGGTGTAACGACAGCAGAGGATTATCCTGACGGATTACTCGCAAGCGGCGGAGCAATCATCAAGGAGGACGGAACATTATGAGAGCGATAGGTATTATTTTAGCAGGTGGTAATAACAAGCGTATGCGGGAGCTTTCGAATAAGAGAGCGATCGCTGCGATGCCGGTAGCCGGATCCTTCCGTGCCATCGACTTCGCTCTTTCCAACATGTCGAACTCTCATGTTCAGAGAGTGGCTGTACTGACACAGTACAACTCCAGATCTCTGAACCAGCACCTTTCCTCTTCGAAGTGGTGGGATTTCGGTCGTAAGCAGGGTGGTCTGTATGTTTATACACCGACCATCACCGCAGAGCACAGCGACTGGTTCCGTGGCACCGCCGACGCACTGTATCAGAACCTCGATTTTCTGAAGCAGTCTCATGAGCCATATGTCATCATCGCTTCCGGCGACGGCATCTACAAGCTCGACTACGCAAAGGTGCTCGAGCATCACATCAACAAGAAGGCAGATATCACCGTAGTGGTGAAGACCATGGAGCCGAACACGGATGCTACCCGCTTCGGCTGCGTAAAGATGAACGAGGACGGCCGGATCGTCGACTTCGAGGAGAAACCGATCGCGACCGACGCGAACACCATCTCCTGCGGTATCTACGTCATCCGTCGTCGTCAGCTGATCGAGCTCCTCGAGAAGGCACACGATGAGGATCGTACCGATTTCGTCAGTGATATCCTGGTACGCTATAAGAACGTAAAGCGCATCTATGGTTATAAGATCGACACCTACTGGGCAAACATCGCGTCCGTCGAGTCGTACTATAAGACCAACATGGATTTCCTGAACCGTGACATCCGCGAGTTCTTCTTCAAGGAGCTGCCGGGTATCTACACGAAGCTCGAGGATAATCCTCCTGCGAAGTACAACCCGGACTGTAACGTGCGTCACTCGATTCTCGCAAGTGGCTGCATCATCAACGGTACCGTCGAGAATTCCGTTCTGTTCCGTAAGGTTTATGTCGGAAACAACTGCGTGATCAAGAACTCGATCATCCTGAATGATGTATACATTGGCGATAATACCGTTATCGAGAACTGTATCGTCGAGAGCCGCGACACGATTCGTGCCAACACGACCTACATCGGTACGCCGGACGACATCAAGATCGTCGTAGAAAAAAATACACGGTATCAGATGTAACAGGAGGATCGAAGCATGCAGATAACAGATGTACGGATCCGCAAGGTGGATAAGGAAGGCAAGATGAAGGCGATCGTCTCCATCACCTTCGATAATGAGTTCGTCATCCACGATATCAAGGTGATCGAGGGTGAGAAGGGTCTCTTCATCGCGATGCCGTCCAGAAAGACGGCGGATGGTGAGTACAGAGACATCGCACATCCGATCAAATCTTCGACCAGAGAAGCGATCCATGAGATCATCCTGGATAAGTATCAGGCGGAGATGATTTCCGAGACGGAAGGATATTGATTTCAATAGTATATGGCGCAGGGCGAGAGCCCTGCGCCATTTTTTGATAAGGGACTTCGGCAGGCGTCTCTTTTTGTTTGTTTGCCCACCCCATTCGATTGCCTTTATCTATTTACTTATCGGCCCCGCCCCATGCAGGCAAACGAGAAGAGGTGCCCGGTATGGACATCCCTTAAAAATTATCCGCCTTACAAAATCACCCCGGCTGAACTGTTACCGTCTCTTTAAATATATCCATTCATGGAATCGCTTATATGATGTGAAATATATTAATTTGTGTTATGATGGCGTGTACGGTGGGACCGGACGGAGAGTAGGATATCCTTCGGTGCTGCTTTTGTTGTGCTTATAATCGTTAACAACCGTTACCATTCAGACAAGCGTCTGGAGAGTCGCTCTGAACGGTGACTGCTATATGGAGGAGTTTTATGTATCTGATTGCGGGTCTGGGAAATCCGGAGAAGAAATATATCGGTACACGTCATAATACGGGTTTCGCGGCGGTGGAGGCGCTCTGCGAGAAGCTGGGCGGGCTGAAGCTGAACGAGACGAAGTTTCAGGGTGTCTATACGAAGGCACGGGTGATGACGCCGGCGGGGCCGGAGCAGCTCATCATCGTGAAGCCGCTGACCTACATGAACCTGTCGGGCAACTGCATCGCGCCGCTCGCGAACTTCTATAAGATTCCGGCGGAGCAGGTCATCGTGGTGTCGGATGACATCAACCTCGCTGTCGGTCGCATGCGGATCCGGAAGGGTGGCTCGGCGGGTGGTCACAATGGCCTCAAGTCCATCATCCAGTGCCTCGGCACGGATCAGTTCCCGCGGGTGCGGGTCGGTGTCGGTCAGAAGCCGGAGTACATGGACCTTGCGGATCATGTGCTCGCGAAGTTCGATCGGAACGACGCAGCGGTGATGGCGGATACCTACGACGCGGTGGCGGACGCCATCCTTGACATCGTGAACCAGGGCGTGGAACACGCGATGAATCACTATAATCCGATGAACTGCGCGCAGGCATAAGCCGGCGCGCCGATGATACCGACGACGCAGTGCTGCCCTGTGCACGCTGCGTTTTCCGACGGGCAGGCTGTCCCGGATGCCTGCACTCCATGTGCTCAGTAGAGGAAGTATGATGATCAACCCATTTCTGAAAACCGAAAGCTATCAGGCGCTGCAGCAGGCCCTCACCGCGGGTGTGGGTCCGCTTGCAGTGACCGGAACCGTGGATCCGGTGAAGGCACAGCTCCTGGTGTCGCTCCAGAACACCCGGAAAACGAGCGCACGGGCGACCCGGGCCGCATCGACACCGGAAGCCCTCGACGCCAGGAAGACAGCACCGGCGACGAAGGGCGGCAACGATCGGCCTCCGTGGAAGCTGCTGGTCGTGAAGGACGAGGCGACGGGTAAGCGCTTCGTGCGCGACATTCATGCCTTTTCGGAGCAGGCCTGGTACTACCCGGCGAAGGATTTTCTCTTCTATCAGGCGGATACCCAGGGTACGCTCATCACCCGGCAGCGGGTCGAGGTGCTGAAGCACATCATGGAGGACGACGGCGGCGTCGTGGTCGCCAGCATTGACGCACTCATGGACCGGGTGCTCGGACGGGAGAATTTCTCGGAGTCCGTGCTGACGGTCGAGCCGGGGATGACGATGGAGATGGAGGCACTCTCCACGGAGCTGTCGCGCCTCGGTTACGAGCGTGTGGTTGAGGTCGACGCGATGGGTGAGTACTCGATCCGCGGCGGGATCGTCGATGTCTACCCGTTCACCTCGGAGAATCCGGTCCGCATCGAGTTCTGGGACACGGAGGTCGACGGCATTCGGACCTTCGACGCGGAGACGCAGCGCTCGATCGACACCCTGGACAGTGTGGAGATCTACCCGGCGTCCGATCGTGCGGACAGCGCGGCCGGTGAGAAGCAGGAGGTGAGTCTCCTCGATTATTTCGATGAGCGTACCCTGCTCTTCCTTGATGAGCCGGATCGTCTCCGGGAGCGGGGCACGGCGGTCGAAACCGAGTTCCGCGAGAGCTTCGAGGCGCGGGTGGAGGAGATGCAGCACCACGCGAAGCTGGCGGCGACCCTCGAGGCGCAGGGCCTCGCAGAGAAGGACGAGCGCGATTCGGACAAGCTGATCTACGGCATCGACCAGATCATGGAGCGGCTCGACACGCCACGGACGATCGCCTTCAGTGCCCTCGGCACGAACCTGAGCGCGCTGAAGACAAAGCAGTGCTTCCACTTCGAGACGGCCGAGGTGACGCCGTACAGTAAGTCCGGCTTCGAGATGCTGCTGAAGGATCTTCAGCGCTGGCAGAGCGAGCAGTACCAGATCGTGCTGCTGAGCCCGTCCCGGACCCGTGCGTCGCGTCTCGCACAGAACCTCCGTGACTACGATCTGCGGGCCTACTGCCCGGATGTGCCGGAGGCCAATGCAGGCGGCGCGTCAGCAGATGGCGCAGCCGGCACCGGCAAGCTGGCGGGAGCGAATGCGTCGAGCGCAGGTACAAAGCAGAGCACGACAGCATTGGCCTCGGGTAAGGCGGCCAACATGAGAAGCGGTCAGGGCAGCAGCCTGTCGGCGCAGATCCTCGATGTGGCCGGACGGGAGATCCGTGCGGCACATGAGGCGGAGACGCGCGGAGCCATCATGGTCATGTTCGGTGTGCTGAACACGGGCTACCAGTTCCCGGCGGAGCGCTTCGTGCTGCTCACCGAGGGCGACATGTTCGGCAACACGAACGCAGTTCAGAAGAAGCGGAAGCAGAAGAAGCTCGACGGTCAGCACATCGTGAAGCTGAGCGAGCTGAGTGTCGGCGATTACGTGGTGCATGAGGACCACGGCATCGGCATCTACCGCGGCATCGAGCGCATCGAGAGCCAGGGCGTGACGAAGGACTACATCAAGGTCGAGTACGGCGACGGCGGTAATCTCTACCTGCCGGCGACCCGGCTCGAGGGTATCCAGAAGTACGCGGGTGCGGAGGCGACGAAGCCGAAGCTGAATAAGCTCGGTGGCACGGAGTGGACGAAAACCCGCTCACGTGTGCAGCATGCTGTAAAGGAGATCGCACGTGACCTCGTAAAGCTCTATGCGGCGCGGCAGTCGGAGTCCGGCTACCAGTTCGGGCCGGATACCGTCTGGCAGAAGGAGTTCGAGGAGATGTTCCCGTACGAGGAGACGGTCGACCAGGACCTCGCCATCGAAGCGGTGAAGCACGACATGGAGAGCCATAAGATCATGGACCGCCTGATCTGCGGTGACGTCGGCTACGGTAAGACCGAGGTCGCACTGCGCGCCGCCTTCAAGGCCGTGCAGGACAGTAAGCAGGTGGCCTACCTCGTGCCGACCACCATCCTCGCGCAGCAGATCTACAACACCTTCGTCGAGCGTATGAAGGGCTTCCCGGTGAACATCGCGCTGCTGTGCCGCTTCCGGACACCGCAGCAGATCCGAAAGTCCCTCGACGACCTGAAGGCCGGTCGTGTCGATGTCGTCATTGGCACCCACCGTCTGCTCAGTAAGGACGTCGAGTTCCGGAACCTCGGCCTTCTGATCGTCGACGAGGAGCAGCGCTTCGGCGTGACGCATAAGGAGCGCATCAAGAATTTGAAGAAAAACGTCGACGTGCTGACGCTGACGGCGACGCCGATCCCGCGGACGCTGCACATGTCGCTGGTCGGCATCCGTGACATGTCGGTGCTCGAGGAGCCGCCGATCGACCGTGTGCCGATCCAGACCTATGTCATGGAGTACAACGACGAGCTCGTGCGCGAGGCGATCAACCGCGAGCTTGCGCGAAACGGCCAGGTGTACTATGTCTACAACCGGGTCAATAACATCGCAGACGTCGCGGGGCATGTGCAGAAGCTCTGCCCGGAGGCGCGCATCGCGTATGCGCATGGCCAGATGTCGGAGACGCAGCTCGAGGATATCATGTTGCGCTTCATCAACGGCGAGGTCAATGTGCTGGTGTCGACGACGATCATCGAAACCGGCCTCGACATCCCGAATGCGAACACGATGATCATCCAGGACGCGGACCGGATGGGCCTGAGTCAGCTGTATCAGATTCGCGGACGTGTCGGACGCTCGAACCGGACGGCGTACGCGTTCCTCATGTACCGCCGCGGTAAGATGCTGACGGAGGAGTCTGAGAAGCGCCTGAAGGCGATCCGCGAGTTCACCCAGCTCGGCTCGGGCATCCGGATCGCGATGCGTGACCTCGAGATCCGCGGTGCGGGCAATGTCCTGGGCGCAGAGCAGCATGGCCACATGGAGGCCGTCGGCTACGATCTGTACTGTAAGCTGCTGAACACCGCCGTGAAGGAGGAGAAGGGCGAGCTGGAGGAGCAGCCGAGCTTCGATACCCAGATCGACTGCGATATCGACGCATTCATCCCGGATACCTATATCCCGAACGAGTCGCAGAAGCTCGACGTCTACAAGCGGATCTCCTCCATCGAGACAGAGGAGGACTACAGTGAGATGCAGGATGAGCTCATCGACCGCTTCGGCGAGATCCCGAAGCCATGTGCGAACCTGCTCCGCATCGCGCTCCTCCGTGCGGAGGCGCACCGAAGCTACGCCACCGAGGTGGACATCCGGAAGGGCAGCTGGAAGATCCAGCTCGATCCGAAGGCCCGGATCCGCGTCGAGGAGATCCCGGTCCTCGTCCGCGAGCAGCAGGGCCGCCTCCGCTTCCTGAGCGGCCGGCAGGCGACGCTCGTCTTCCGACAGAGCACCCGCGAAAAAGCCTGGACCCTGCTCGAAACCATGGACGACGCCGAAAAGATCCTCCGGCGCCTGCAGCTGTAAAGTTTATGGGGTCAGACCCCCTTACGAAATTCTTAAGGTGGTCGAAAAATCCACGCGGGAGTCTGACCCCTCGGAAGCCGTTTCTTTATTGACATGCAGAGGCGCAGAGATTATACTTTTTATGTCAATTTTTAAATATGGAGATTATGGGCTTTTTTAGAAATCTGCCTTTAATCACGTGGAGGAAAACAAAATGAATAGAGTTGAATTAGTAGCAGCCGTTGCAAAGAGCGCAGACCTTTCCAAGAAGGATGCAGATGCAGCTGTAAAGGCCGTATTTGATACCATCGCTGATGCACTCGCTGAGAACGATAAGGTTCAGCTGATCGGCTTCGGTACCTTCGATGTCGCTGAGAGAGCAGCGCGCGAGGGCAGAAACCCGAGAACTGGTGCTACCATGAACATCGAGGCTTCCAAGGCTCCGAGATTCAAGGCTGGTAAGGCCCTCAAGGATAAGATCAACGGTTAATCACGAATCGGATAAAATCCGGAGGCGGCCTTACATGGCCGTCTCTTTTTTCTTGATCGGAGCCATGCGGGGATATCTCCTCGTGAAACCGACCATTACCTTAAGAATTTCGTAAGGGGGTCTGACCCCATAAACTACTACTTTAGATTCTGTTTAGAAAAATTTAATGGGGTCAGACCCCATAAACTTAGGGATATCATGAGACTAGACAAATACCTGAAAGTATCGAGACTCATCAAGCGTCGTACGGTGGCCAACGAAGCCTGCGACGCAGGCCGAGTACTCGTGAACGACCGTCCGCAGCGCGCATCCTACGATGTGAAGGTGGGGGACGTCATCGAGATCCGCTTCGGTGAGAAATCCGTCCGGGCAGAGGTTCTGGCGGTACAGGAAACTGTACATAAGGAAGAGGCAGGAGACCTTTTTAAGTATCTATGAAACGAAGACAGCGTCCGCGTAAAAATCTATCCAGCAACCGTCTGGCGATCATCGGCATCACGATCGTGGTGCTGTTCCTTGCGATCGCCATCAACATCCGGGGCAAGACGCTTCGGCAGCAGGAGCGGGATTACCAGGCCCAGGAAGAAAGCCTGGATGCTGCTATCGCCGATGAAGAGCAGCACGGTAAGGAGCTGGAAGAGAAAAAGGTCTACGTAAAAACGAAGGAATTCACGATGGAAAAGGCCCGCGAGATCTTCGGACTGAAGCTGCCGGACGAAATCATCATCAAACCGGATGAAAAGTAAGAGAGAACTTAGTAAAATGAGGTGGAGAGACGCAGGTTTCTCCACCTTTGTTTTTGAGAGGAGCTTCGCATGGATGCGCTTATGCTGGAAATCAAACGATATATCGAGGCGAATCAGCTGATCCGTCCGGGCGACGGCGTCGTGGTCGGCCTTTCAGGTGGCCCTGATTCGGTCTTCCTGCTGTATGCGCTGCACACGTTGCAGGCCCGGATGGGCTTTACGCTGCGGGCGGTGCATGTCCATCACGGCATCCGTGGAGCGGAGGCGGACCGCGACGAGGCGTTTTCGGAGAAGCTCTGCGCGAAGCTCGACATCCCGTTCCAGGCCGTGCATGTCGCGGCTCCGGCGTACGCGGCGCAGCATGGGCTCAGCCTGGAGGAGGCCGCGCGCATCCTCCGTTACGAGGCCCTCGAGGCCGCACGGCAGCAGCTGGGGCAGACTCTGGCGGCCGACCGGATGTTAAACTCCCCTGTAGCTTCGTCCGCCGGAACGTCAAACGCCCCGGCAGCTGCAATCGACCGAACGTCGGACTCCCCGGTGCCGGATTCCGCCAGAACATCAGACTCCCCGGCATTTACCGCCGGCTCCCCGTCGCGTCTTCCGGATGCTCGGTCGATGAAAGGCCTCCCAGCCCCGTCTGCTCCTGCCGCCTGGATTGCGGTGGCGCATCATCTCGATGATCAGGCGGAGACCGTCCTCCATAATCTCGTGCGCGGCGCAGGGCTTCGCGGCCTCGCGGGCATGGAGAATCGGCGAAATCACGTGATCCGGCCATTGCTTTCCATAAAAAGAGAAGATATACTGAAGTGGCTTAAACAGTATGATATACCGTACGTGACGGATTCGACGAACGCGGATCCGCACTACACCCGGAATCGTATCCGCAGCACGGTGCTGCCGGAGCTTCGCGAGATCAACCCGGAGGCGAGCGCCCACATCGCACACAGCGCAGCGCTCCTTCGTGAAGCGGATGCGTTCTTTCATGCGCTCGCTCTTCAGTACGTGGACGCGCACGCGACGCTGACGGTCGCCCCGGATTCGGCCAATGCAATCGACCGAGATGCACATACCCGCCCACAGACGGCTGTGTTCCAGGATGCACCGGTAACGTTACCGGAGCCAGGTGCCTCGACCCGAGGTACGACCTCGAGGCCGCCTGCATTGGCAGAAAAAAGCGCGGAGGGCGCAGCAGAAGCCCCGGACGAGGCGACGATTTTACGGTCGATTGCATTGCCCGTGACCGCGCTGAGGGAGTACCCGGAGCTCGTGCGGCAGTACGTCTACAGCGAGCTGCTCCGCCGGATCGGAACGCCCCAGAAGGACTGGAGCGCCGTGCATTACCGGGACATCGACCGCCTGATTTTCGGGCCGGGCGGCGCGCATCTCGACCTTCCGTACCGGATGAGCGCAGAGTATCGTAAAAAAACCTTGATTCTACAGGAGAATCGAGAGGTTATCAGTGTGAAAAGGAGAAAAAATCATGGCTGAGCATGTCAGAGTCCTGATCCCGGAGGATCAGATCGAAGCACGTATCACAGAAATTGCGGATCAGATTTCAGAGGCGTATAAGGGCGAGTCCCTCCACCTCATCTGTATCCTGAAGGGCGGCGCGATGTTCATGTGCGAGCTCGCGAAGCGCATCCATGACGTGGATGTATCCTTCGACTTCATGTCCGTCTCCAGCTATGGCGGCGGCACGACCTCCAGCGGTATCGTGAAGATCGTGAAGGATCTCGATGAGCCGCTCGAGGGCAAGCATGTCATGATCGTCGAGGACATCATCGACACCGGACACACGCTGAACCATCTGAGCAAGATGCTCCTCGACCGGAAGCCACTGTCCATCGAGATCTGCACGCTGCTGAACAAGCCGTCCCGTCGCGAGAAGGAAGTACCGGTGAAGTACTCCTGCTTCGAGATTCCGGACGAATTCGTGGTCGGCTATGGTCTCGACTATGACCAGCGCTACCGCAATCTCCCGTTCATCGGGGTGGTCGAGTTCGATCAGTAAATTCAGTTTCGGAGAGCCTGGCGTCTGCCAGGCTGTTTTCGCTGTGCCGACGACCTGGCGAAGGGAATGTTCGCCGGGGATCGATCAGACACAGGAGAGAGATAGAGCGCCTGGCCGGATGCGCGGCCGGGTACAGAGAATATGTCAGTAGGGAAGTAAGAAAGTAAATGAACCAGAGTACGATTAACCAGGCGGCACTGTACACCTCGGGGACGGCCAGCTACCGCATCCCGGAGGAGCCGAATCCTGGAGATACCGTTACGCTCCGATTTCGGACAGCACGGCAGGACGTGGATGCCGTCTATATCTTTTTCCACGAAGCCAACAGCAGCACGAAGATGCAGCTCGTCGAGCGTGATGCACGCTTCGACTATTATGAGCATAAGGTCATGGTCGGTCAGGCCACCCAGAGCTACAGCTTTTTCATCCAGAAGGGCCCGGAGCGACTGCATTTCAACCGTCTCGGCGTCTGCGACGACATGAACCGTGAGCTCTCGTACCGTCTGATGCCGGGCTTCCATATCCCGGACTGGGCGAAGGGCGCCATCATGTACCAGATCTTCATCGATCGCTTCTGTGATGGCGACCCGACGAATAACGTCGTCGACAACGAGTACATCTACCTCGGCAGAGCAGCGCGTGGTGTAGCGGACTGGAACGCCCCGGTCGAGGCGTTTGACGTGCACCGGTTTTACGGTGGTGATCTCGCCGGCGTGCGCTCGAAGCTCGACTATATCCAGCGCCTCGGCGTCAGCGTCATCTACTTCAATCCGCTTTTCGTGTCCCCGTCGAACCACAAGTACGACGCGCAGGACTACGACCACATCGATCCGCATATCGGCAAGATCGTGAAGGACGGCGGCACCCTCGTCGAGGACTGGGAGGATGACAATGCCCGCGCGACCCGCTACTCGATCCGCACCACGAGCCGTGAAAACCTGGACGCCAGCGACCGGCTCTTCGTCGAGTTCGTCGAGGCCTGCCATGCCCGCGGCATGCGCGTCATCATCGACGGTGTGTTCAACCACTGCGGCTCCTTCCACAAGTGGATGAACCGTTCCGGCTTCTATAACTATAAGGATCGGGCCAATGCTTATGCCGCGGGTGCGTACCAGCGCAAGGACAGCCCGTACCACGATTATTTTGCGTTCAGTGACAACCGTGACGAGGCCTGGCCGAACAACAACAGCTACGAGAAGTGGTGGGGCAATGATACCCTCCCGAAGCTGAACTACGAGGGCTCCCGTGATCTCGCGGAAGCAATCCTCGAGATCGGACGCAAGTGGGTGAGCGCACCGTATAACGTCGATGGCTGGCGTCTCGATGTCGCCGCCGATCTCGGACACTCCGCGACCTACAACCATATGTTCTGGAAGAGGTTCCGCATGGTGGTGAAGGAAGCGAATCCGAACGCCATCATCCTCGCCGAGCACTACGGCGACCCGTTCAGCTGGCTCCAGGGTGATGAGTGGGACACCATCATGAACTACGATGCCTTCATGGAGCCGGTGACCTGGTTCCTGACCGGCATGGAGAAGCACTCCGACGCGAAAAACGAGGCGATGCGCGGTGACGGTGAGATGTTCTTCAACGCGATCCTCTACCATATGTCCCGCATGCCGGAGAACTCGATTCTCTGCTCGATGAACCAGCTCTCGAATCATGACCACAGCCGCTTCATGACGCGCACGAATCAGACGGTCGGCCGCATCGGTACGAGTGGCTCAGCCGCTGCAGATGCCGGCGTTTCGCAGGCACTCTACCGTCTGGGGGCGATGATGCAGATGACCTGGCCGGGCGCACCGACCCTCTATTACGGCGACGAAGCTGGCATGACCGGCTGGACCGAGCCGGACTGCCGCCGTCCGTATCCGTGGGGCCACGAGGACCTTGAGCTGATCGAGTTCCATAATTACCTCGGCGGTATGCATAAGCGTAATGCGGTGCTGAAGAGAGGCGCCCTCATGAAGCTGATGGCTGGCCATAACTATGTGGTCTATGCGAGACAGTATGAGGATGAGGTCGCCATCATGGCTGTGAACTGCGGCGAAGAGGAGATCACCCTGAACATCCCGGCCTGGGTGACCGGAATCGAGGATGACGTCGAGATCCGCCGTCTCCTCCGCACCGACGACATGGGCTACAACGTCGGTATCACGAAGCGTCACAGCGAGGACGGCATCCTCGTATCCCAGATGTGGGCACACACCGGAAAAATCTACTACGCGAAGAAGACGCCGAAGGCTGATCCGGATATGTAAAACAGACGGAAACCTCAGGGGGAAAGGCACCAGAAGCCAGGCATACTGTGCTTCTGGTGCTGAACCTACGGGCCCCGGTCTGAACTGCTACGCCCATAGCGGCACCCAAAAAACTTTTTTTGAAAAAGTGTTGACAAAGCTTTCGGAGTAGAGTATTATAACACTCGCGTCACCGATAAGGCGACACACGAAGTCACTTGCGGGTGTAGTTCAATGGTAGAATGTCAGCCTTCCAAGCTGAACATGTGAGTTCGATTCTCATCACCCGCTCGATGCCCAGATAGCTCAGTTGGTAGAGCAGAGGACTGAAAATCCTCGTGTCACTGGTTCGATTCCGGTTCTGGGCACTCAAGATGATTAAGACGGCGATAACATTCACACCGACACTGATGATCTTTTGTATAATGCACCCACCTTCACAGAAATGAAAGTCGGTTGGGACATTAAAAATGCGCGAGTAGTAGAGTGGTACTACGTCGCCTTGCCAAGGCGAAGATCGCGGGTTCGATCCCCGTCTCGCGCTCTATGGAGCGATTGAGAAACATCATCCAGACAAACCGATTTATCCGGTCAAACGGATAAACGCATATTGCGCGAGTAGTAGAGTGGTACTACGTCGCCTTGCCAAGGCGAAGATCGCGGGTTCGATCCCCGTCTCGCGCTCGACTGAAAGCCCTCCTGAGAAATCAGGAGGGCTTTTTTGGTGATCAGATCGATAATGTAAAGAGGCTGTCTCTGTTACGACAGCCTCTTTAACTATACGTTTTCCGGAAAGACATAGCAGTCATAGCGGATGGCCTTTCCATCGAGCGAGTAGGATGGCTTCAGGCCGGCGAGGTACGGGCCCTTCGCGGGGCGCTTCACGACGATTTTAAATGGGTGCGCGGCGATGGCGGCCTGCATCAGCGCCTCTTCGTTCTCCGCTGGTGCCTCGAGGTAGTGGATGAGCTGGAACTTCTTTTTTACGAGGCCGCTTTTCTGCCGTTCCGGGAACATCGGATCGAGGTAGATGACATCCAGGCGCTTCAGCGCTTCATCTGCGCTGTTCGTCGTGGCAGCTGCGTCGTTCGTTGTGACTTCTGCACCGCTTGTCGAGGCATCAGCGCCGTTCCCCGTGGCAGCCGACGCTGTTAGAGCCGGACAGGCGTGTCCAGCATCGTCCTCTGGTGCATCCGAACCCGTGCCTGCTTCTCCAAGCCTCCGGAGATGGTCAATGCTGTCGCCCTCGACGAGCTGCATGCGCATGACGATTTCGTGAAGCGTCGCTTCCTCGAGTGCGCGTCGCATCGTGTCCTGCAGGAGTGCGGCGATGACCGGATCCTGCTCGTAAAGCGTGACCTCACAGCCGGCCGCTGCAAGCAGCAGCGAATCCTCACCCATGCCTGCGGTCGCATCGATCACACGCAGATTCTCACGACCCTTCACCTTCGTCGCCTTCACGAGGAGCTCATGCGTCAGATTATGGTACTGGAGGCGCTTCTGCAGCTTCGTGAAGTCGCCACGCATCGCCTGATCGCCATCTGTGAGCGAAAGGCCGGCTGCGTTCACAGAGAGCCAGACCGGTGCATCCGGCGTCGTATGCAGCAGTGCTGTCTTCAGATGCGCGGCCAGTGCCTCTGCATAGGCGCAGTCGCCATCTGCTTTCAGCACGATCGGTATTCGGTCATTCATAGTATCCTCCTGTCAAGCCCGGTTTTCGGGAAGTCTCTAGAAAGAATTATATCATCCATTTAAAAAAATTATCCACGGAAATATCAAGAAACCGTATGAATTCTTACGATCTGATGTATAATGATTGCTGAATAATTACTTTTGGGTAATTAACAGGTGCGTGAAGTATTGAAAAAATGTGTAAAAACTGATATCTGCGTCTGAACGTGATTTCGCAGATGTCAGAATCATGTAAGGAAAGCAGTGTAGTATGGGACGAACGTATGTGGATGGGAATACAGTTCGTGCCGATGTTTCGGAGAGACGTCCGCTGGTACGTGAGACTCTGGTCGTAGAGGAACGCGGAAGACGGAATCAGATTCATCTCTATCGGGACCGGTACGACGGACAGCTTCGGCTGGAGTACCAGGAAGATAAAAGCATCATCGCCCCGCTTTTCCGGCTGATTCCGGAGCGTGTGCTCGATGGTGCCTGTCGTCTGTTACTGACCTGTTCGATTATTTTCATTTTCCTGACCTGCTACCAATGTGTACACCTCGATACGTTGGTTTCCACGCGTCTCTCGACGATCGAGCAGAAGCGTACTCAGCTCGAGCAGCTGCGGGTGCAGAACGCAGATCTTCAGGCGAAGATCAACGACGCGGTGAACCCGGATCAGATTTACAGGGATGCGGTCCAGAAGTACGGCATGGTCCTTCCGGATCAGACAAACACGATCATCTTCGAGAAAACCGGAAAATCAGAGTATATCCGGCAGTATGATCCGATTCCGAGCGGACAGTGTGCCGCCGATGACAGCATGATCGTATCACTGAAAAGCAGTCTGGCACAGTTCTTCATGCTGGACTGAGCACCATTTATGTTCGCATGACTGCGTGACAGGCCGAAGCATCGGCCTCTGCGACAGTTTACGATAGCTCCGGCGCTGAGTCGGAGAGGGGAGAGTTTTCATATATGGCTGTGGCATCTTCGGACGTCACAGCCATTACTTTTACTGTACCGACCAGAAGTCTGAACGCCTTAAAAAGTACAGGGGATTCCACGCTGAAAACAGATGACGGGACGACTTGTTGCATCATGCACGATTCGGACGAAAAAAGGGGAGCTTACACCTGGCGGTGCGAAGCTCCCTTTCGGTATCGGTATTTGGTTTTATGATGCGGCGAGTTCCTTCCGTACCTTCCGGATCACCACGAGGTAGACACCGGCGTTGATGCGCCAGTCGTGATGCTCCGGCCAGAGCACCTTCTCTTTCTTATAGATATAGAAGAGACAGAGGGTGGCGGAGATGCCCTGGGAGAGATCTGTGGCGAGTGCGGCACCCGCGACACCGAGCTTCAGGACGATGATAAAGAAAAGATCCAGCACGACATTGAGGCAGGCACTGAACACCAGAAAGCAGAGCGGCACTTTACTGTTTCCGACGGCCTGCAGGAAGGCGGAGAAGAGATTGTAGTAGACGCTTGCGACGATGCCCATGCAGATGATGCTGATGTAGGTGTGGGCATCCTCGAAGATGTTAGCCGGTGTATTCATGAGTCGGAGCAGTGTCTGCATCGTGGATACGGAAAGCGTGGTCATCACGATGATGACGATCGCGGCGAGAAGGATGCCGTTCGCAACACTGCGCTTCACGCGTGCGTAGTCCTTTGCACCATAGACCTGAGAGGTCGGGACGGTAAAGCCGGTGCAGAGGCCCTGCGAGAAGCCGAGCACGAGAAACATGATGGTGCCGGTGGCACCGACCGCAGCGAGCGCATCAGCACCGACGAAGCGCCCGACGATGATGGTGTCTGCCATGTTGTAGAGCTGCTGGAAGACATTGCCGATAAACAGCGGAATCATAAATTTTAAGATGATCGGAAACGGGTTTCCCTTCGTCATATCAAGTGTCATACGAATCTCCTGAAATGTGTTTTTTCGGTAATCGTTTTAATTCTTTTAAAGCGATTTTTCGGTAATCTTTTTTAAACGTCTTTACGTTTGCTAATCGCGAATTATAATGTTAGTTTTAAAGATATACAAGATGGTATCGGCTTTTTAAACTGACGAGTTTTCATCTGGAAATGGACGTTTCTAAGTGATTTTGTCTTAACGGGAAGTTCGAGACGGTATAGCTTTGATTTTACAGGAGTATAAATTTCATCAGGGAGTGATTTTATGACATTAAAGGATCTTGACATCGGCCAGAGTGCCATCGTGACGACGGTCGGAGGCGAGGGCGCGCTTCGACAGCATTTCCTGGATATGGGCGTGATTCCGGGGGCAGAGGTGCAGCTCGTGAAGTTTGCACCGATGGGCGACCCGATGGAGCTGCGGATCCATGACTATCAGCTGACCCTTCGTCTCGCGGATGCGGCGCAGATTCAGGCGCGGCCGATCACGGCGGAGGAGCATAAAGAGCATCAGCTCTGGAAGAAGGAGCAGCACCCGGCGACGAAGGCAGAGCTCGATGCGGCAGAAGCAGCGAAGGACGGAAAGTTCTTCGATGATGACGAGCACCCGGGCTTCGGTGAGGGCGGTCGTTTCCATGATAAGGCGAGCGAACATCCGCTTCCGGAGGATACGAAGCTCAGCTTCGCACTGGCGGGCAACCAGAACTGCGGAAAGACGACGCTCTTTAACCAGCTGACGGGCTCGAACCAGCACGTCGGTAATTTCCCAGGCGTCACGGTGGACCGGAAGTCCGGCTCCATCAAGGGCCATCCGGAAACGGAGGTCACGGATCTGCCGGGCATCTACTCGATGTCGCCGTACACGAGCGAGGAGATCGTCTCCCGTCAGTTTATCCTGAACGACCGACCGAAAGGCATCATCAATATCGTGGATGCCACCAACATTGAACGAAACCTCTACCTCACGATGCAGCTGATCGAGCTGGACATCCCGATGGTGGTCGCCCTCAACATGATGGACGAGCTGCAGGGCAACGGCGGCTCCGTCGACATCAACCGCATGGAGCGTCACCTCGGCGTACCGGTCGTGCCGATTTCGGCGGCGAAAAATGAAGGCGTCGATGAGCTGGTGGCTCATGCGCTGCACGTCGCGCGCTACCAGGAGAAGCCGCAGCGGCTCGACTTCTGTGCGGAGAACGACCACGGCGGCGCGGTTCATCGCTGCGTCCATGGCATCATGCACCTGATCGAGGATCACGCGGTCGCAGCCGGCATCCCGGTACGATTTGCAGCGACGAAGCTGATCGAGGGGGATGCGCGGGTCGAGGAAGCGCTGGCACTTAGTCAGAACGAGAAGGAGATGGTGGAGCACATCATCGTCCAGATGGAGGAGGAGCGTGGGCTCGATCGTGCCGCCGCCATCGCGGATATGCGTTTCGACTTCATCGAGCGCATGAGCCGTCGCTGCGTGACGAAGCCGCATGAGAGCCGGGAGGCGGTCCGTTCGGCGAAGATCGACCAGATCCTGACTGGCCGGCATACGGCGATCCCGGCGTTTATCGTCATCATGGGCCTCGTGTTCTACCTGACCTTCAACGTCATCGGTGCCTTCCTGCAGGATGCGCTCGCGTCGCTGGTGGACCTCCTGACACAGCTCGTCGACCAGCTGCTGACGGCGGCCAATGTCAGCCACGCGCTGCATTCGCTCATCATCGACGGTATCTTCACCGGCGTGGGTTCGGTGCTCAGTTTCCTGCCGATCGTCGTGACGCTGTTCTTCTTCCTGTCCCTCCTCGAGGATACAGGGTATATGGCGCGTATCGCCTTCGTCATGGATAAGCTGCTCCGCCGCATCGGTCTCTCTGGTCGTTCGATCGTGCCGATGCTGGTGGGCTTCGGCTGTACCGTGCCCGCGGTTATGTCGTCGCGCACCATGCCGTCGGAGCGGGATCGTAAGATGACCATCATGCTGACCCCGTTTATGAGCTGCTCGGCGAAGCTGCCGATCTACGGCTTCTTCACGGCGGCCTTTTTCCCGGGGAAGGGCGGGCCGATCATGATCGCGCTCTACCTCACCGGCATCCTCGTCAGCATCCTCTTTGCGAAGATCAGCCAGCGCTTCACCTTCAAGGGTTCGGCGGTGCCGTTCGTCATGGAGCTTCCGAACTACCGCCTGCCGAGTGCGAAGAACGTACTGCAGCTGCTCTGGGAGAAGGCGAAGGACTTCCTTACGAAGGCCTTCACGATCATCACCCTCGGCACCATCATCGTATGGTTCCTGCAGAACTTTGACTTCGGACTTCATATGGTGAGTGACTCCTCGGCCAGCATCCTCGCGGCGATCGCGAGTGCGATCGCGCCGATCTTCCGACCGCTTGGCTTCGGTGACTGGCGCATCACGGTATCGCTGATTTCCGGTTTCCTCGCGAAGGAGAGCGTCGTATCGACTCTGAACATCCTCTTCGGCGGCATGGATGCGCTCCGTGCGGTTCTGACCCCGCTCGCAGCCGCTGCCCTCCTCGTGTTCTGCCTGCTCTACACCCCGTGCATCGCCGCCATCACCTCCGTGAAGCGTGAGCTCGGCACCCGCTGGGCCGTCGGCATGGTGCTCCTTCAGTGCGCCATCGCGTATGTTTGCGCCGGCATCGTCGTACTGATCGGACAGATCATCCTGTAAGTGAAGCCGAGATGCCGAGGGGTCTGACCCCATTAAATTTTTATAAACAGAATCTAAAGTTGAAGTTTATGGGGTCAGACCCCATAAACTCCCGGCGGTTAAAAAAGTCTATATTTCACGATAATTTAATGTCTGCATCTGTCAGTTGATGTATAATAAAGTAGCAATCGTTTTCAAGTAATGGACCGGAGGGCATCATAGCGCCATGAAACATCGCTTGGAGGATCTGGGCGCGCTGGCGCTGATCGCACTGTTTTATATCGTGCTGGAGATGCTGCTCGGTATCGGCTGCCCGTTCAAATTTCTGACGGGTATCTCGGATGCGGGCTGTGGCATGAGCCGTGCCTTCGCGGCGGTGCTGCGGGGCGACTTCCCGCGCGCCTTCTATTTCCATCCGCTGTGGCCACTCCCGCCGCTGGCGCTCGCCCTGTGGATGCTGCGGGAGCGCATCCCGAGGGTGCTTTACCAGGGACTCCTCGGACTGATGATCGCGGCCTTCCTCCTCGTGTGGATCGCGCGCTTCTTCATCCCGGGCCAGGACATCGTGGTGTTTGCGCCATGGAACGGCCTCGTCGGACGCCTGCTGCGACTTTTATTTACGACATAGAAAGACATTCTTACGGAGGTGATAGTATGTTTTGCACGAATTGTGGACAGAAACTCGAGGATGGCATGAAGTTCTGCCCGAACTGTGGTCAGCTGGTGGCACCGGAAACTGCAGACGCGGCCAATGCTTCTGACCTCGGCGCAGATGATGCAGCCGTGGAGACTGTGGAGAGCACCACAGCTGCGAGTGCAGCCCTGGAAGATACGTCGGCAGCAGCCGATGCAGAAGCTTCAGCGGAGAGCGCGCCGGCAGATACACCGCTTGGCAACACGACGGAGCAGTACAAGCACCGCCTCGAGGAGGGGCGCGCCGCGTCCGGTACCGAGGGGAACACCTCGGGTGCTGCGCATAGTACACACGCCGCAGCCACTGACACACAGTCAAACGGCAGCACTGCACAGTCGCATAGCGGTAGCTCGGATCAGACTCAGCCGAACAGCGGAACAGCGCAGCAGCAGACGCCACCTCCGGTGAACCATGGTCCGGCCATGAACGGTATCCCGTCCGAGCCGGACGGCGATGGCACGATCCGAACGGTCGGTTTCATCCTGCTGATCCTCACGGTGCTGTTTGCCGTGCCGCAGATCTGGACTACCATCGCTTCCTTTTTCCGCATCCTCCAGAATCTGGTCAGCTTTAGCTTCCACGGCTTCGTAAACCTCATGTACAGCTTCCTGAACTTCATCCTGAACGTCGTGAAGCTCGCCGGCTACGGCTTCATCGGTGGCGGCCTGTACCTCGTCTGGAAGAAGTGGTCCGATCGTGACGCCGAGCCGCTCCTCATGACCGTCATCGCCGGTGGCGTCATGCTCGTGCTTGAGGCCCTGCTCCGTGGCATCCTTTCCGCTCTTTTCCAGCGCTACTATGCGATCGGCAGCGCCAGCTGGGGCATCGGCTTCGCCATCCTCGCCATCGTGCTGCTCGTCGTGCTGATCACCCAGAAGCAGCTGAATCCATTCGCCGGTCTCGCTGGAAACTTTGCGGACGGACTTCGCCGCGACCTGGACCGCGTGACTGATCTCGCGCAGGGAAAGAACAGCGGCGCCACCGATGGCAGCGGTTATGACACGAATACCTTCGGCGGCGGTAACCCTCAGGCAGCGGGAGCCAATGCAGCGGACGCGAAGGCATATGGCGCTGCGGACGGCAGCATTGGCGCACAGACCGGTACCGCAGGCCACAGCACGGCGGGTGGAGCGACCAGTGCCGACGCCGACGGAAACTTCAACCGCTACTACCAGTCGCAGAGCCAGACGGGCAGCGTGTACACCGGCCCGCTGAAGACGGATCGAAGCCTCGTGCTCTATATCCTGCTCGGCTTCCTGACCTGCGGCATCTACCAGCTGTATGTGTTCTACACCATCATGCGTGATGTCAATGTCGCCTGCGATGGTGACGGCAGACATACCCCGGGACTCCTCGAGTTCATCCTCTTCGGCATCCTGACCTGTGGCATCTACGACCTCTACTGGTTCTACAGTGTCGGCAACCGCCTCGCGGACAACGCACCGCGCTACGGCCTCCACTTCCAGGAAAACGGCACGACGCTCCTCCTCTGGATGCTCATCGGCTCGCTGCTCTGCTTCATCGGAAGCTATGTCGGCATCTACTTCCTGCTGAATAACGTGAACGCCATCTGCAGTGCGTACAACCAGCAGCGGTAATCAACGCTCGATTTCATCACCCTCCGCCATGTGCGGAGGGATTTTTATGTCATACGCCATTCTGATTTCTTAATTATACGCGTTCACAGAGTTTTCATGGATGCCATGGTATAATAGAAAACAGGTTTTTTATGGAAGGGAGTACATCGTGTTTAGAATAAAGAAATCTGTGCTGCAGCTCGCGCTGCTCGTTGTCGGCGTCGCGATGCTGAGCTTCGGCGCGCTGCGTGGTGAGGCGGATACCGTTCTCGCGAAGGCGATTCGATTATGTCTGGAGTGTGTCGGCATTGGATAAGAAAAGTACAAAATCAAAAATGATCAGCCGTTTCCGCGGCGGTATTCAGGCGGAGGCGACGCTGCTCACAAACCTCCACCTGCCGAATTTCCGGACGGGCCGCATCTACCAGGGGCAGGGCAAGATCGCCTGCGTTCCGGGGCTCAACTGCTATTCTTGCCCGGCGGCGTCCGGTGCCTGCCCGATCGGTGCCTTTCAGGCTGTGGTCGGCTCGTCGAGCTTCCGCTTCTCCTACTACATCACCGGCTTCCTGATCCTCCTCGGCGTGCTGCTCGGCCGCTTCATCTGCGGCTTCCTGTGCCCGTTCGGCTGGTTTCAGGAGCTGCTGCACAAGCTTCCTGGGAAGAAGCTCTCCACGAAGAAGCTGAAGCCGCTCACGTACCTGAAGTACCTCGTCCTGTTCCTCATGGTGGTGCTGCTTCCGGCCTTCGCGGGCGACGAGCTCGGCATGGGCGATCCGTTTTTCTGCAAGTACCTCTGCCCGCAGGGTGTACTCGAGGGCGCGATCCCGCTCTCGCTGGCAAACGCCGGCATCCGCTCGGCGCTCGGTCCGCTTTTCCGCTGGAAGCTGCTCATCCTGATCGTGGTCGTCGTCCTGAGCATCCTCATCTACCGCCCGTTCTGCAAGTGGCTCTGCCCGCTCGGTGCCTTCTACGCACTCATGAACCGCGTGTCGTTGCTCACGATCGAGGCCAATGCTGAGAACTGTATTTCCTGCGGGAAATGCGCGAAAGCCTGCGAGATGGATGTCGACATCCTGAAGTCCCCGAACCACGCGGAGTGCATCCGCTGCGGCAAGTGCATCAGCGCCTGCCCGACCGACGCGCTTCACTTCCGCTACGGATTCGGGGAACAGAAGCAGCAGGCAGATACATAATTACACAAACGAGAAAGTTTCGGAAAATCAGCATTGTCCCAACCCCATAATGCTGAATTCTGGAAAGAAACAGAGTCTGCGAACACTGATAATGTAGAATTTCCGGAAAGGATTTGTTTGTGAAAAGCCCGACCATCAAATATAGAAAGAAATGGAAAGAAAAATGAGAAAAACAAGAATGACGAAAATCGAAACCTTTGCCCTCGCTTTTGCACTGAGCCTGAGTCTTGCAGCGTGTGGCGGCGCTGCAAATACGAACAGCGCAGCAGCTACTGCGGCGGCAGGTGCAGAAAGTGTCGACGGAAGCATGGGCGCAGAAAGCAGCGATACCGGTAACGAAACGGCAGGCACAGTTGCAGGTGGTGCCGGCATTGGCACTGGAAACGCAGCGGATCTCGCGACCCTGATGACCGAGGAACCAGCGGATGCCCACGCGGCGACCGAGCTCTACCAGGCGCTGATGGCGCAGGAAAATGAAATCCTCGCCGAGGACAGCGCACTCTGGGAGAAGGTTTTCCTCTCCATCGACAAGGATCAGCAGAAGCTCGATGAGGGCGCGGATTACGGTGACTACCTCCTGAAGGCCATCGACGGCGCGAAGGAGCAGTTCACGACGGATGAGCTCGCACGCCTGAACACGGCAGGAGAGAAGGTCAAGAAGATCGAGGGGAAGCTCAGCGCGCTCGAGGAGAAGTATCCGGACTGCGCTACCCAGCCGGACGACAGCGCGAGTGCCGGTGCCGCAGGTGAAAGCGTAAGTGCCGGTTCTGCTGGCATGACAGGAGACACCGGGGTTAGTGGCATGACGGGTGGAAGCGCGAATACGGCGGGGGGCGATGCAGGCACCGCGGGTGACAGTGCGGACGCCTTCCCGAGCTTCGAGGGCCAGGATCTCGATGGCAACCCGGTCGACAGCGCGACGCTTTTCTCGAACAACGCCGTTACCGTCGTCAACTTCTGGTTCACCACATGTAAGCCTTGCGTCGGCGAGCTGCCGGATCTCGAGGCGCTTCATCAGGAGCTCGCGAAAAAGGGCGGCACCGTGATCGGCATCAATGCCTTCACCCTCGACGGCAGCACGAAGGACACGAACGAAGCGAAGTCCGTGCTCGAGCAGCAGGGCGTGACCTATCCGAACATCTGGTTCGCCTCGAACAGCGACGCCGGCCTCTTTACCGCCGGACTCTACGCCTTCCCGACCACCTACGTCGTCGACCGGAACGGCCGCATCGTCGGCGACCCGATCGTCGGTGGGATCTCATCCGACGCGCAGATGAAGAAGCTGAACGCCCTCATCGACCAGGCCCTGTCTTAAGAATTTCGTAAGGGGGTCTGACCCCATTAAATTTTTCTAAACAGAATCTAAACAGAAGTTTATGGGGTCAGACCCCATAAACTGAAGGGACGCAACATGATTCACATTTTCACCGCACTTTATCCGGAGGCGAAGCCGCTGATTCAGGCGCTCAGCCTGAAAAAACGCGCCACCCAGACGCACTACCAGCAGTTCCTCTCCGAGGAGGGGGACCTCAGTCTGACCATCACCGGTGTGGGGCCAATGCAGGCGGCCGCTGTGACTGCCTCGGTCCTCACGGATTACGACGCCGGTGCACAGGACCAGCTCCTCTCGCTCGGCACCGCGGCTCGACTGACCACGTGCCCGGCATCCATGTGTCATGTAAATAAAATCACGGAAGCAGCTACCATGCGGGATTTCTATCCGGATATGCTTCTGAACACAGGCCTTCCGGAGGCCTCGCTGATCACCGGCGCGAAGCTGTATACGAAGCAGGAATCTGGATATGCGGCAGATCTCTACGACATGGAGGCCGCCGCGATCTACCAGGCGGCGTCGATGTTTCTCGGACCGCATCAGATGAACTTCCTGCGCATCGTGACCGACGATGGGCTGACGCAGGAAGAGATGGAAACCGGAATGACCATGCGTACGGTAACAAATGCAGCATCTGGAACCGAGTCGAAGCCGGCAGTAGGTACGGAAGCGTCCGCCCCTCGCTCCCTCGCTGCGCATGTGACCGACTGCGTCGAGCAGCAGGTGGATACCATCGTCACAGTGGTGGATAAGCTCCGCGCGCTGATGGCGGCGGAGGCCGCCGGGCACCAGGTGCTCACGGAAAACGAGCAGCAGCTGGTGGATAAACTCATCGCCGATGCGCACTTTTCGAAGGTGATGGCGGATGAATGTGTACAGCTCATCCGTTATGCGGCGCTCAGCGAGCTCGACTGGCAGCAGCCGATCGCGGCACTCTACGCGGAGGGTCTCGTGCCGACCCGCGATAAGCGCGCCGGGAAGATCATCCTGGAGCGGCACCTAAGGGCGCGCATCCTCGATGATCGCTGTAAAAGAGATCAATCCGCAGGCATGAAAGCGTGAAGGGCAAGTGATTTCAGGATGCATGGATATGCAGCTGCCGAAATCAAATCGGGCGTGCAGAGCTTAGTGCCAGCGGCGCAGTGTCGATGCGCACCACCCAAGTGGTGGTCGCCTGCATTGGCCAGATAAAGAGAAGGGAAACAGTATGAAAGGGGATTTTCTGAACCCGTCATTTTCACATATCTACATCGAGCGGGCGGTCGACCAGGATCCGCGCTGGCGGGCGCGGGCGGAGCAGATCCTGCGGCACTTTCCGCGGGCGACCTGCATCCCGATCGAGCACTACAAGGATGTCTTCAACCGGCGGCACCAGAGCTATCCGGCGCAGCATCGCACGCAGGCGCTGATCCTCGCGGTGAAGCATGGCCGCTCCGTCTATCCGGGCGCGCCGGTGTGCCAGAGCATGGGTGAAGAGCACTTCTACTACGCGAGCTCGATGATGAACTGCCTGTTCGACTGCGAGTACTGCTACCTGAAGGGCATGTACCCGTCCGGGAATCTCGTGATTTTCCTGAATCTGGAGGACATCTTCGCGGAGGTCGAGGCCCTGCTTCGCCAGCACCCGGTCTACCTCTGCATCTCCTACGACACGGACCTCCTCGCGATCGAGCCGCTCTGTGGCTACGTGAAGGCCTGGACCGACTTCACCGCCGCGCACCCCGATCTCAGCATTGAGATCCGCACGAAGTCCGGCAGCGAGCACCTGTGGGAGGGTTTCAATCCCTGCCCGCGGAACATTTTCGCCTTCACGCTGTCGCCGGACTACGTCGTCTCGCACTATGAGCACCGGACCGGCACCCTCACCCAGCGGCTCGCGAGTATCCGCCGCGGCATGGCGCTCGGCTTCACGATCCGTCTCTGCTTCGACCCGATGATCGCCTGCCCGGACTGGCGCACGGTCTACGGTGGGATGCTGGACGAGGTGCTCCGCACGATTCCGATGGCGGCGGTGCGCGACGTCAGCCTCGGCAGCTTCCGCCTGAGCGACAGCTACCTGAAGCAGATGCGCCGGAACATGCCGGATAGCGCCGTCGTCCAGTACCCGTACGTCAATGAAAACGGCGTCTATCATTATGACGCAGCGCTGACGGAGGAGATGGAGCGCTTCATGCTGGAGCGCCTCACGACCGTCCTGCCGCGCGAGCGGATCTTCCGCTGGGAGAGCTGACTTCCCTCGGTGATTCGGCCAATGCAGTCGGCCTCCGCGCCGGGACCCGCTCCGGGCGTCACGGCTCCGTTGCGCTCCGCACGACATCCCGGTGTCGCGACATCGATGCATCCTCGAAAACATGTCACGGAAAGAAAGAGATATTACTATGGAAGAAAGTCAGAAAAAAGTGGCGCTGGTGACCGGCGCTTCCTCCGGCATTGGCCGCGCGATCAGTGCGCGCCTCCTCGCGCTCGGCTACGAGGTTTATGGCATTGGCCGGCAGTTCCCGGCGGAGCTTCCGAAGGCTTTGGTCAATGCAACCGATCGGTCTGCAGGCACCCGTCCGCAGGCCCCGCTCGCGCCGGAAGCAGAGGCAGCGGCCAGGACGCCGACGAATCCGTCTGCTTCTGAAATCGCTGCAGCCGCCGGGTCGCCCGCTGCCTTCCACCCGATCGTCTGCGATCTCCTGGATACGAAGAAGCTGCAGAGTGTCGTGGCGGCACTTCAGAAGGAGTGGAAGCAGGAGAAGAGAACCCTCACACTCCTCGTCAATAACGCCGGCACCGCGTACTATGGGCTTCACGAGGAGCTGCGTCCGGAAGGAATCTCCGAGATGGTGCGCGTGAACCTCGAGGTGCCGATGCTCCTCACGCAGCAGCTGCTTCGGACACTGAAGCAGAACCACGGCACGGTCATCAACATTTCCTCGGTGACCGCGATCGGCTCGAACCCGCACGGCGTCGCCTACGGTGCGACGAAGGCTGGGCTTCTCAGCTTCAGCCGGAGTCTCTTCGATGAAGCGCGGAAGTATGGTGTGCGCGTGACGGCGATCCTCCCGGACATGACCGACACCGAGCTTTACCGCCATGCCGACTTCACGGCGGATCCCGCGATGGACGCGCACCTCGAAGCAGAAGATGTCGCTGACGCTGTCGAGTATGCATTGACTACCCGCGCCGGCACCTGCATCCCGGAGATCATCCTGCGGCCGCAGCTCCACCGGATCAAGAAGAAGTGAAGCGAGTGCCGGCATGGCTGCTCGGGAAGAAAATGTCCCCGGGCGGTCATCTGCTGACCGGCGGAAACATTGGCCTAGGCGAGTTCTAAAAAAACCATGAACTCCCGGCGACTAATTGACAGCACATAGGGCGAGTGGTATTCTTTTATAGAATTGGCACTCGTATAAGTAGACTGCTAACAGGCTGCGACCTGCAGTGGGAGAGTGTCGTTCAAAAAGCCTTGTGTTCACACAAACTCTTTTCAGGAGCATAAAATATGAAAGTTTTACCACTTTACAACGTGCTGGTGTTACCGCACTCCAATATATTTTTCCAGACCCAGGCCTTCCGTGCGATGGCCGGGAATAACATCTACCAGGGTGATGAAGTGACCATCCTCGTCCTCCGGGATCAGCAGACGCGCGAGGAGATGACGGCGGAGAGCTTTTATCCGATCGGCGTCGAGGGCGTCGTCGAGGAGATCAGTACGGACGGTTACGTCGTCGTGCAGACCGCGGCGCGTGTCGACGTGCATCAGGTGCTGGTCAACGAGAATCACGAAATCTTCGTTGAGACGACGAAGCGCGCGGACATCATGGATATGGATCCGGCCGAGGCGCACATGAAGCTCGCGAAAATCAAGGAAGGGCTCCGCGAGATGGTGTCCCGTTTCCGTTTCGGCGACATGATGCGCACCTACATCGATCAGTACAGCTCGATCGAGGAGGCGGCGTCGGTGCTCAGCTCATGGTTCACCCTCACGAACGAGGAGCGCTACAGCCTGCTGCAGGAGGACTCGACGAAGAAGCGTTTCGAACGCCTCGAGCGCATCATCTATGAGTATTCCGAGGTCGCGAAGGTGACCTCCGACGCGCAGTCGGCGCAGCAGGAGGACTACCAGAAGGCATATAAGGAGCAGGCACTCCGTAAGCAGATCGACTATCTCCAGAACGAGCTCGACGAGATGCATCCGGAGCAGGTATCCGATGCCCGGAAGTATGAGCGGAAGATCGAGGAATCCGGCATGAACGAGGAGGCGAAGCGCGAAGCGACGAAGGTCCTGAACCGTGTGAAGAACGACGGCGCGAATTCTGCCGAGTCCGGCATGCTCTACGATTACCTCGATTTCGTGACCGGTCTTTCCTGGAAGAAGGAAGCTCCGGAGACCATCAACCTCGGCGAGGCCCAGCAGATCCTCGATGAGGATCATTTCGGCATGAAGAAGGTGAAGGAGCGTATCATCCAGCAGATCGCGGTGATGAACCTCCGGAAGTCCCAGGCCGGCTCCATCCTCGTCTTCGTCGGTGCCCCGGGTACCGGCAAGACCTCGATCGGCAAGTCCATCGCGAAGGCGCTGCACCGGAAGTACGTGCGCGTTTCCCTCGGCGGCGTACGGGATGAAGCGGATATCCGCGGCCACCGCCGTACCTATATCGGAGCGATGCCGGGCCGTATCATGGATGGCATCGCGAAGGCCGGCGTGTCGAACCCGGTCATGGTGCTTGACGAGATCGACAAGCTCTCGAGCTCCTTCAACGGTGATCCGGCGAGCGCCCTCCTCGAGGTCCTCGATCCGGAGCAGAACAACAGCTTCACCGATCACTACATGAACGTACCGTATGATCTCAGTGACGTGTTCTTCGTCTGCACGGCCAACACCCTCGACACGATCCCGTCTCCGCTGCTGAACCGTATGGAGGTCATCGAGTTCCAGGGCTACACTCCGAGCGAGAAGCTCGAGATCGCGAAGCGTCATCTCTTCCCGAAGGCCCTGAAGAACGTCGGCCTCGCGGAGGGCGATGTGGCGCTCACGGATGACGTCCTCGACACGATCATCTCGGACTATACACGCGAAGGCGGCGTCCGTGGCCTGAAGAAGCGCCTCGACACCCTCTGCCGTATCGCCGCGGTGAAGTACATCCAGGAAGAGGAGACCGCCGCGTCTGCTCTGGCCAATGCTGAGACGACCGTTGAAGCCACCACGGCCTCGCAGCCGGAAGCCGGTACGCCGGTCGCCGTCTCCACTTCGACCGCAGCTGCTGAAAAGCATCCGGTGATCCAGGTGACCCGCGAGAACCTGCGCGACTTCCTCGACATGCACGCCCTCCCGCATAACAAGGTGAAGGCCTCTGCACAGCCGGGCGTCGTCACCGGTCTCGCCTGGACCCAGGTGGGCGGCGAGATCCTTTATATCGAAAGCCTCTTCACGAAGGGCAGCGGCAAGACGATCATCACCGGCCAGCTCGGCGACGTCATGAAGGAATCCAGCGCCATCGCGCAGGCTCTCGTGCAGTCCCGTTTCCCGGAGCAGGCGGAGCTCTTCGAAAAAAACGACCTGCATATCCACGTGCCGGACGGCTCGACCCCGAAGGACGGCCCATCGGCCGGCATCACCATGACGACCGCTATCGCCTCCCTCGTAACCGGCATCCCGGTACCGCCGAACATCGCCATGACCGGTGAAGTTTCCCTCGAAGGCGTCGTCAGCGCCATCGGCGGCCTCCCGGAGAAGCTCATGGCCGCAGAGCGCGCCGGCGTCCAGAAGGTCTTCATCCCGAAGGAGAACATTGACGACCTCCGCGACGTCGCCGCCGAAGTCCGCGACAGGCTCGAGATCATCCCGGTGGAAAGCATCGAAGAAGTGCTGACCGCACTCGGCATCCTGAAACACAAGTGACTCCACCAGAAGAGGATATTATGAAGCGAAACTATCCACCTCATCGTATTATAAAGAGATTGTCAATGCAGTCGATCACTACGTCTGTGCTGGCCCGTATCCTTCTCAGCGCACTGTTCGCTCTCAGCTTCACGATGAGCGTCTGTGCGCAGACGAACACGAAGACGAAGGTGGCCTGCATCGGGGATTCGCTGACGCGCGGCTATCTCCTCGAGGACGCGCAGTCCTACCCGGCGCAGCTCCAGCAGCTCCTGGGCGCGCAGTATGAGGTGCGGAACTTCGGTCATACCTCGAGCTACGTCATCGACGACGGCCCGGTCGAGTACCGGAACACCGAGGATTACAGCGCGGCCATCCAGTACGACGCCGACATCCTGATCTTTATGTTCGGGGCCAATGATGTGGGCGCCTACAACTTCACGCCGCTCTACTTCCAGAATCAGTACAGGGAGCTGATCGACAGCTTCCGGCAGACGAAGAAGCACCCGAAGATCTATCTCATCATCGCACCGGACTCCCGTGACCTTCACTTCGGCCTGATCCAGCAGACGATTCAGCCGGTGATGACCCTCGGGCAGCAGCTCCCGGCGATCGTGATCAACCCGTACTACCTCTTCCTCGGGCACCCGGAGGACTACCTCAGCGACGGCCTGCACCTCACCGGCACTGCGTATGGAAAGCTCGCAAAGCTGGTGTACCAGGCGATGCAGGGAAGCGCTTCATATGTAGAAGCACCGGTCGAGCCGATCTCCCCGGAAGTGCAGGCGGAAAACAACCGCCTCTTCCAGCAGGCCACCGAGTATCAGGCAGCTGAGCGTGCCGCAAAGGCAGCCGCCCTTGCGGAGCTCCGTCAGAAGTACCCGAATTATGAAACGACAGGACTTTGGATCGCACATGGCATTCACATTTGAAATCAAAACCGAACGAAATCGTACCTTTGCGTCCGTGACGGGCTATGACGGCCCGGTGCGGACGCTTTTTGTGCCGGCAGAAACCGCGGATCACATCCCGGTCGAGGAAATCGCCGGCCGCGCCTTCGCCTCCCGCGCAGACCTCGAGGAGCTGATCCTCCCGGAGAGCATCCGCTGTATCCGCTCCTTTGCCTTCCATAACTGCGCCCACCTCCACTACGTGAAGCTGAGCGACAGCGTCGTCGACTACTATGACGGCGCGCTCCGCCAGTGCCCCGAGCTCCAGGACATCGAGCTCATGCTCCACACCCCGGGCCACTTCCGCCTTCTGAAGGAGCTCGTCGGCGACAGCGACGCGATGCTCCCGCTGACGATCCATTTACCTATGGGCGCGACTGCGGCGCTGACCTTCCCGTCCTATGCGGACAACTACCAGGAGGACACGATGGCGCGCGCGATCCACGAGCACATCGAGGGTGCCGGCTACGCCACGCGCCAGCTCGTCACCCGGACCGGTATCGACTTCCAGGGCTACGACCGCCAGTTCCAGCGCTTCACCTACGACGAGCCCGCGAGTGCGGTCAATGCTGCCTTCGGTCGTCTGATGCATCCCTATCGTCTGGAACCCTCGTTCCGTGCACAGTACGAGGATTACCTCCGCGCGCAGAGTCCGACGATCCTGCCGCGCATGCTGCGCGGCGAACGCGAGGAACGCTTCGGCCATGAAGGCGAGCTTCGCTGGATCCCGCAGGAGCCGGCACGCACCGCTGAGCGCCTCAGCTTCCTGGTTACGCACGAACTCATCCTGGAGGAAGCCATCCAGCCGGCCCTCGACGTCTGCACCGAAGTGCAGGACATCACCAGCGCTGCCCTCCTCATGGACTATAACCGGAAGCACTTCGCCGCTGCCTTGAGCAGCGGCCCGGAAATCTTCGAACTGTAATCAGTATAGAAAGGAGCCGTCGTGGCGAAACTGGAACGCATGCGGGCCCATCAGGACCTGATCGATTTCGGAAACCGAATACTGAACGAAGCGCGGACCGAGCTCTACATCCACCTCCGCTTCATGGCGCGTGCGCTCGACAGCCTCGGCTACACGATGGACCTCGCGACGCAGTCCATGGGCACCGACGCGCGGACGATCCACTATAATCCGAACTTCGTCTTCGCGCTCTTCCTCGAGAGTCCGCAGAAGCTGGACCGCCTCTACCTCCACATCCTCCTGCACTGCATCTTCCGGCACATGTTCAGCTCGGACCAGTACGAGGATCAGGCGCTCTGGGACCTCGCCGCGGACATCCAGGTCGAGTCTGTCCTCGACTCGATGGACTACGACATCATCAACCGCCCGGCCTATCCCTTCCGCGAGGAGTGGTACGAGCGCCTGCGGGCGGAGTGCCGCGTGCTGAGCGCCGAGCGTATCTACCACTATTTTCACCTGAACAAGCCGGACCTCGACACGCTGCAGCAGCTGACCCTCGAGTTCCACAAATGTGACCATCAGTTCTGGAAGCGGATGGAGGATCCGGCGGGCGGCAGCCAGCCGGAGATCCCGGAGGATCTTTTGGACGACGCCTCGACCCCGCCGGATGCCAATGCAGGCGACCCGGACGTAGATGGCTCCGACGCCACAGATCCTGAAAATCCAGATCATCCGGCGGCCGCGTCGAACGCTTCGGATGCCGGAACTCCCGACAGCCCGCCGGCCGCCGAGCCAGACCCCGCCACACCACCGAAGAACGGGACAGGAGCATTGGCCCAGGTGGACGAAACGGTGCTCGATGAGCAGTGGAAGGACACGGCGGAGCGCCTGCAGACGGAGCTCACGACCTTCGGTGCCGAGGCGTCGGACGAGACCGGCAGCCTCGCCTGGGTGCTCGCCGCGCAGTACCGCCAGGAGACCGACTTCCGCGACTTTCTCGAGAAGCTGACCGTGCTCCGCGAGGTCACGCACGTCGACCCGGACAGCTTCGACTACGGCTATTACAATTACGGCATGGAGGTTTACGGCAACATGCCGCTCATCGAGGAGAACGAATTCCGCGAGGAGCGCCGCATCTCGGACCTCGTCATCGCCATCGACACCTCGGCCTCGACCGAGCAGGGACAGGTCCAGCGCTTCCTCGACGAAACCGCCGCGATCCTCCGCCGGCGGACGAACTTCTTCCAGCGGATCCGCGTGCACCTCGTCCTCTGCGACGACCGCGTGCAGGAGGACATCGTGTTGACGAAACCGGAGGAGATCGAAGACTACGCTGCCCATTTCGAGATGAAGGGTGGCTACGGCACCGACTTCCGCCCCGTCTTCCAGTACGTGGAGAAGCTGCGGACCCAGGGCGCACTGCCGGAGCTCCGCGGACTCATGTACTTCACCGACGGCCACGGCCCGTACCCGACGAAGCCGACCGACTACCAGACCGCCTTCGTCTACGACACCTGGGCCGACATCGACGACCAGTCCGCCCCCGACTGGGCCCTGAAGCTTTACCTGAAAGACACAGCCCAAATATAGACACATAGACAGGAGGCCAGGAGGACTGTGCTTCTGTTGCCGGTCCTCCGGCCCCCACCTAAGCCGCACTCAAACCCACGAAAGGCATAGAAATGAACATCATCGAAGCAAAACAGGAAATCATCCACACGATCCGCGCCTATCTCATGAAGGACGAGACCGGCGCTTACCGGATCCCGGTCGAGAAGCAGCGCCCGATGCTCCTCATGGGCCCGCCGGGCATCGGCAAGACCGCCATCATGGAGCAGATCGCGTCGGAGCTCGGCATCAACCTCGTGTCGTATACCATCACACACCACACGCGCCAGTCCGCCATCGGCCTCCCGTTCATCTCGAAGCGCGATTTCGGCGGCGAAGAGTATTCTGTCACCGAGTACACCATGTCCGAGATCATCGCCGCGGTCTATGAGCAGATCGAGCGCTCTGGCATCCACGAGGGCATCCTCTTCCTCGACGAGATCAACTGCGTGTCCGAGACCCTCGCCCCGATGATGCTGCAGTTCCTGCAGTACAAGACCTTCGGCACCCATAAGGTCCCGGATGGCTTCGTGATTGTCACCGCCGGCAATCCGCCGGAGTACAACCGCTCGGTGCGCGACTTTGATATCGTGATCCTCGACCGTGTGAAGCGTCTCGACATCACCGCGGATGTCGAGGCCTGGAAGCGCTACGCCTACCAGATGGGCGTCCACGGCGCGATCCTCGCCTACCTCGACATCAAGAAGGAGAACTTCTACATCGTGAAGGCTGACCTCGCGGGCGCACAGTTCGTCACCGCCCGTGGCTGGGAGGACCTGAGCCGTATCATGACGGTCTACGAGGAGATGGGCCTCCCGATCACGCGCGAGCTCGTCCTCCAGTACCTCGAGGACCCGGAGGTGGCGCGCGACTTCGCGACCTACTACGCCCTCTATCAGAAGTACCGCACGAGCTATCATGTGCAGGAGATCCTCGCCGGCCAGCGCCCGACCGACCTCCACGCGCTCGTCAGCGCCCCGTTCGACGAGAAGCTCTCCCTCATCGGCCTCCTCACCGACGCCCTCGGCCAGGACTTCCGCGCCTATGGTGAGCAGGTGGATATCCAGCGCGCCGTCTTCACCGAGATGAAGAAGCTCCGCGACGCCCTTTCGTCGGCCAATGCCATCGACCGGAACGCACATACCGCGCCGGTCGCGCCGACGGCCCCGGCAGGGAACGCTGCCGACCGACAGCCAGAAGCCTCTGGTTCGAGCGACGCCCTCACATCAGGCAACCTCCAGGCGCAGCTCGCGGCGGATCACGACGCGATGGTCGCCGAGCTCCAGCGCCGGCAGAAGGCGCACCTGCTCAGCCACCGCGCAGAGCGCATCGAGCGGAAGGCCATCCTCGCACTCGAGGAGCTCATGCATGAGCTCAGCCTCGCCCGCGGCGACGGAACGGCCACCACGGACGAAGCGCTGTACGCCCTCGCAAAGCAGTGGTTCACGAAGCGGGAGAGCGCACGCAAGGCCGCGATCGAGAAGACCGGCGCCGAGCTCACGAACGCCTTCGGCTTCCTCCACGACGCCTTCTCCGACGGCCAGGAAATCGTCCTCTTCCTCTCGAACCTGAACGCCAGCAGCGCCTGCCTCCGCTTCATCCGGGAGTGCGGAAACGACGCGTACTATCAGTACAACCAGTTCCTGCTCCTTCACGACCAGCGCAGCACCCTCCGCGCAGAAGCCGCCCGCATGCTCGAGCTGTAAAGCGGAAATCTTCGATTGTATACACTGGGAGATATAACAAGATATAACAAAAGAATGAAGATATAACAAGATATAACAAGGTATGACGTGGCCCATGAAGCAGGGAGGGATTCTAAGAATAAGAAAAGCCGTCAGCAATCGCTGACGGCTTTCTGGTATCTGGATTTTATTCTGTTTTTGTCGGTCTGGCATGGTGGCAACATGTGTGGATGCGTTACGCGTGACAGAATCGTCTGACCGCTTCATGAGATCCGCGGCAACATGTGCGATCGAAATACGGTATCATGAAAACATGATCGTGATGTCGCACTTTTCCTGGATGCCCATGCGCTCGATATAGATGTCCGTCTTCGGGATCCACTTATCGATGTAATCGTCGAGCTCGGCGGTTCCCTCGCGGTCGATGACGTTCTCGATCTGCTGCGGATACTTGATGTCCATGAAGATGCGAAGATCATATGGATCGCCGAAGTACGGGTTCATGCAGTAGGTGCCCTCGATGATGTTCAGGCGCTTCACCGGCACCTCCCGGGCGAACTCGGGATCGAAGTCCATCGTGTGGTAGTTGAACGGACGGTAGTACACGACCTCCTTCCGGAGCACAGGCTCCAGCACCTCGGCCTTAAAACGCTCGTAGTCAACATTGCCCCCGACCTCCCGGAGACGCTCCGGTGTGCGCTGGTGCGCCTGGAGATAGTAGTCGTCGAGATGGAACAGATTCCCACCGAACTTCTCGTGCAGATACTTCGAGATGGTGGTCTTTCCGGCACCCGTACGGCCCTCGATCGCGATCAGCAGCGTATCATCTTCGGTACGTATCAGCTCTTCTATTGCGAGGACCACCGGCATGAAACGCGCGCGATCCCGCTGTTGCTGCTCATATGAACTTGCCATAATTTTCCTTCTGGAACTCCCACCCGTGCCGGACAACACCCTCGCGGGCCCTGCGCTTTCCAATCCCTGCGCAGGCGAATGTCTACATGAGTGAGCTCCCCGTCGCCACAAGTGCACCGACCGTGGTCTCGATACAGACCACTCCTGTGCGTTTTACGCAGATTTTACTCTGCAGAATCTTTTAGATTGTAGGCGCTTCCTAAATTTATGTCAAGTTTTCGTAGACGGTTCAGACAGGGGATCCGGGAGGGGCGGCAATGCTTCTTTGATCATCACATCTCTTCCAGTTCTTCCAGCAGCTCGTAGAGCGGCGGGGCGGCGAGGGCGGCCTTTTCGAGGACCGGGTGGTTCCGGAAGACCTCAGCCGGCGCGCCGTCGGCGAGGATCTCGCCGTGCGCCATCGCGATGACGCGGGCGAAGGAGCTCGCGACGAAGTCCATGTCGTGGAGGATCGCGATGACGAGCTTCCCCTCTGCGGCCTTCGCCTGGATGATCTCGCGGATCTTCTCACGACCGTTCCAGCTCTGGGCGATGGTCGGCTCATCGAGGATGATGACGTCCGTGTTCATCGCGAGCACGGAAGCGATGGCGATCATCTTCCGATCCGAAAGCTCGAGGTCATACGGGTTTTCGGCGGCCTTCTCATCGAGACCGACCATCCGCAGCGCTTCGTGGGCGCTGGCCTCCGCCTCCTGCGGGGACATGCCGATATTCAGCGGGCCGAACATGACCTCCTCGAGCACCTTATACTTGAAGATCTGGTCGTCCGGATTCTGGAAGACGTAGCCCACGCGGGACGCGAGTTCTGCGACGGTCTTCGTCTCGAGGTTCTCTCCCTGGTAGCGGATCTCGCCGCTGTCCGGTTTCAGCAGGCCCTTCAGCACACGCACGAGGGTCGTCTTGCCGGCACCGTTCTGTCCGATGATCGCCGTCGGCCGGTGGTCGAGTGCGAGGTTCAGCCCATGTAGCACCTCACGCCCCTTTACATAGGAGAAGCGCAGATCTTTCACCTGGAAGGTGGCGCTCGCCGAAGCGTGATCGCTGCTCGTCGAAGTAGAAGCTTCGGCAGCAACCGCCTCTGCGCCGGCGCCCGCAGGCTGTGCAACATCCGCCATGCCGACGCTGCTTTCATCGTCTATCTGCGTTGCCATGCCGGCGCTGTTTTCGGCCGCTGCCTGCGGCGTCGCACTCTCCATCTGAACCCCGGCGGTCATCGTCCGGAGCGACGCGATGAGCGTCGCACGGTCCACACTGGACGCTTTCACGCGTTCCAGCGTTTCCGCATGCGTCACCGGGAGGGTGCCATCCTCGAAGACGAGTGCATTGGCACGGGCGAAGCAGGTATAGGCCGGTGGATTCACGCCGAGATCATAGAGATCCTCGCGGGAGAAGATCTTCCGCGGCGTGTCGTAGTCGACGACATGACCCTGGTGCATGAGGAGCACGCGGTCACAGTAGCCGGCGAGCTTCTCGATCTTCTGCTCGATCATGATGATCGTGATGCCCATCTTCGTGAGCTCGTCCACGGTATGAAAGACCTCCTCGGAGCCCTCCGGATCGAGCTGGGAGGTCGGCTCATCGAGGATGAGGACGTCCGGCTTCATCGCAAGCACAGAGCAGATGGCCACGCGCTGAAGCTGACCGCCGGACAGGTCGAACGGATTCCGGTCGCGGTACTCCCAGATGCCGAAGCAGCGGAGCACGGACTCGACGCGGGTGCGGATCTCCTCCGGCGGGAAGCCGAGGTTCTGAAGACCGTAGCCGACCTCGTCGTAGACCGTGTCCTTCGCGCCGCTCAGCTGATTGAACGGATTCTGGAAGACGAGGCCGACGTGGCGGCAGAGCTCGGACACCGGCGTGCTGCGCGCATCCATGCCACAGACCGTGACGGAGCCGCCGTACGCGCCCTTGTAAAACTGAGGGATGAGACCGAGCAGCGCCTGGCTGAGCGAGCTCTTGCCCGCGCCATTCTCACCGGCGATGCCGATGAACTCGCCCTTTTCGACCGTGAAGCTGACGCCGTCGAGCGCGAGCTGCGTCGTTCCCGGGTAACGATATTTAAGATCCTTCACTTCGATGAGAGACATGATTTCCTCCGATTTCGAACTTACGCGATGCTCACCACACGCGGCGGGCCCGCTTTATAACCCCATGATGGTCTGGTCCCGACAGCCGTCGCCTGGGCCAATGCCGTCGGCCGTCACATAAATGCCGGGTGCTGCAGCACAGTGGCTGCGACAGGTGTATGCCGTCGGCCGTCACAGTACGTGGGTGACGCGCAGCACGAGGGTCACCACCACGGCGAGGATGCTGAGCGTCTTCAACACGTGGTCTGCCTTCGAGTACGGGTGGCTGTAGAGATAGGTCTTCTTCGCGGAGCCGCCGAAGCCACGTACCTCGAGGGCGATGGCACGCTCACGGGTCGAGGTCAGTGCGGACATGACGACCGGGGAGATGAGCGGCAGAAACGCCTTTGCACGGGTAAGGAGGCTGCCCTCGGTCTCCATGCCACGGCTTCGCTGGGCGTCGGAGATCGTATTCATCGTGCCGGTCATCTGCGGGATGATCTGGAACACGGAATTGATGATGTAGCCGAACTTCGGACTGAAGCCCTTCTTCTCGAGCTCCTCGACCAGCTCCGACGGACTCGTGGTCAGCACGAGGATCGCAAAGCTGAGCAGCATGTTCAGGATATTGAGGCCGATGTGCGCAGCGTAGAGAAGTCCTTCCTTATAAAAATGAACCGGTCCCAGGGAGAAGAGGACGGTCATGTTCTTCTGGTTGAAGATGCCCTGGATGATCACGACGGTCAGGATGATCGTGAAGGAGAAGGCCAGCAGCGGGAAGGCCTTGTGCACGAGCCCCGCACTCTTCAGAAGCAGTATGCTGAGCAGGATCACGCCGAGAAAGACCGTGAGATGCCCGGAAATCAGCGGCACCGCGATCGCCGCGACGAGATAGAAGATCTTCGAGAACGGATGAAGCTTCGTCAGCCAGGAGCCGTTGTTCGTATAAAGAGAGATGGATTTCATGATGTTCACCCTGTCGATTCCGCTGCAGCGGCTTTCGGTCCCGGACGGGCGGGCATCCCGATGGATGCATGAGCCAGAGCAGACAGAATCTTTAAAAGAAAGGCGGCCACCCAAATCCGATGACCGCCCATGTTTCAATGTTCAATTTTTATTGTAGCAAATGTTTATCCATCCGTCGAGACACAAGCCGCTTAGGAACCCCGGCTTAGAGTTTACCGGTCTCGGAGTACTGAGCTTCTGTTGCCGCCCCTCCGGGATTCAGCGAACATCAGTCGAGCGACTGAATATCGCTGGATGCATCATAGAGCGCAGTGAGCTTCTTCGGCAGACCCTTGATGATGAAGTAGACAATCGCGAGGGTGATGATCTTATCCGGTACATCGACCACGATCTCGTCGAGGAGGGAACCGAGGAACACCGGCATCTTCGCTGCCTGTGTCGCTGCGAATACAGCGTCGCCCCAGACATTGCCCGTAGTACCGCCCCAGAAGATGATGTTCAGCGGTGTGGAAACCAGAACCGCTGCGAAGCCGCCGGCACATGCGGTGAGCATTGCCTTCGGAAGGGTCTTCATGTAGCCGAGACGTGCCATCACGCCGACCGCGATACCGATGAAGAAGGACGTCAGTGCATACACGAGTGTGATGTTGTCGCCGGTGGTGAAGCCATAGATCAGGTTGTTGGCTGCACCGCAGATACCGCCGATGACCGGACCGCCCAGGATCGCGCCGATGCAGGTACCGATACAGTCGAGCCAGAGTGGCAGCTTCAGTACCGCTGCGAACAGCTTACCGAGGTAGTTGATACCGATACAGGCCGGGATCAGAACGATGACAGGTGTGGTGAAGTTTGTTTTAAAAAGCTTTCCCATGATTCTCCCCTTTACATACAGGTCTATAGCTCAACGCATAAAATATGCTATAGTTACAAAAGATTATAACATGGAGTATCAAAATTTACATGTATTTTACCGAAAAGAGCGGATGTTTCGAAATCTTTGTTAAGAATCACACAAGTATGTGATGTATTCGAGAAGGAATTCGGCGCTATTACCGCGTGACTTTTTTCAAATATATGGTACGCTTCGTGACACTATGCGTCAGAAAGGATGGAAGCTATGAGAAAAGAAGATACGATCCTGGTGATCGATATGCAGAAGGTCTACCAGCCGGGGAATCCCTGGGCCTGCGCGCACGTGAACGAGGCCGCACAGCAGATCGAGATGCTCCTCGATCATGTGCTGGAGCTTCGCGACGCGCCGAGCGTCCTGCTGACCCGCTACATCGCGCCGGCAGACGAGGATGCGCAGGGCGTCTGGGCCGACTACAATCGGGAAAACCGCGCCATCAACGAGAATCCGGTCATGAGCGAGTTCATCCCGGCGATCGCCCGCTACGTGGAGGAGTTCCCGTATATCGACAAGTGTACCTACAGCTGCTTCTCGAACGAGTACGTGCGCGTCGCCGCCGACCGCAGCATGGTGCATGGCGGACGCATCGTCCTCACGGGTGTTGTGGCGGAGTGCTGCGTCCTCTCGACCTTCTTCGAGGGCACGGATGCCGGCTATCGCTTCGTGTATCTCACCGACGCCTGCGCCGGGGTGGATGCGGACAGTGAGCGCGCGGTGCAGACGATCCTGCAGGGATTAAGCCCACTGCACGTCGAACTCATGACGACCGCGGAGTACATCGCTGAAAGGTAATGATTTAGATGGGGAACCCGACTCGCCGGGGCCCATGGTGACATAGCAATGAAAAGTGAGGTTTTTATGAATCAGAATCATGCGCGGACGCAGAGTGTCGCGGCGCTCTTTACAGAATACGTAGCGACGAATATCATCGGGCAGATCGGTATGTCCGCCTACATCCTGGTGGATACCTTCTTCATCTCCATCGCGGGTGGGGCGACCGGTATGGCGGCGCTGAACCTGGTGCTTCCGCTCTATGATCTGATCTTCGCCTTCGGCGATATGTTTTCTGTAGGCTCGGCGACACGCTTCACGATCTGCCGGGCACGCAACGAGGAGGAGGCGGACCGCTACTTCACGAATTCCATCGTATGGTCGCTGATCTGCAGCATCCCGTTCATGCTGCTCGGACTTTTCTGCGTCCCACAGATCCTGCAGCTCCTCGGTGCGGATGCGGAGGTCGCTGCGATGGGCATTCCGTATACCCGGATCTTCATGATGTTTTCACCGCTCTTTATGCTGAACCGCTGTGTCAGCGCCTTCACCCGGAACGACGGTGCGCCGCGCACCGCGATGGTCGCCGTGTTCCTGAGCGGTGTCTTCAACATCATCTTCGACTACATCTTCATGTTCCCGATGAAGCTCGGCATCGCCGGTGCCGCGCTCGCGACCGGTATCGCACCGATCGTGAGCTGCGCGGTCTGCGGAACGCATATGTTTACGAAGAAGTGTTCGATCCGGATGAAGAACTGGAAACCGTCATGGCGCATGATTCTGCAGGCCTCGCAGCTCGGGACCTCTGCATTCGTCGGCGACATCGCATCGGGTGTGACGATGCTGGTCTTCAATTTCCTGATCCTCTCGCTGACAGGCACGGTCGGCGTCGCCGCCTTCGGTGTGGTCTGCAACATTGCCCTCGTGGAAACGGCGGTCTTCGGCGGTATCGCGCAGGGGGCGCAGCCGCTTTTCAGTGACTTCTACGGCCGGCGGATGACGAAGCAGGTCGGTGAAACGCTGCGGCTCGCGATGATCTCGTCGCTGGTGTTTGCGCTCCTGTTCCTGCTCGTGTTTAATCTTTTCCCGGTGCAGATCGTGGAGATCTTTAACAGCGAGCAGAACCCGGACATGGCGCGACTCGGCGTGCAGGGCATGCGGCTCTACTTCCTCGGTTACCTCTTCGCCGGCGCGAACATCGTCGGTGCGGGCTACCTCTCCGCGACGGAATCCGCGATGTGGTCCTTCCTCGTCTCGATCGTCCGCGGCATCGTGGCGATCATCCTCTGTGCCCTCCTCATGGCGTGGCTCTTCGGCATGACCGGCATCTGGCTTGCCTTCACCGCCGCCGAAGCCCTCACCGCCGCGCTGCTCCTCGTCGCGCTGCGGAGGAGCAGAAGATAGGTAAACTTTCAGCCGGAGAATCTGTAAACTGAATAATTGTAACAGTCCGGGTCTCCCTGCCCGAACTGTTACGAAATGATTTTCAAGAGATGTCCAGACCGGGCGTCTCTTTACTTGCCTTTACTGCTTTAAAGTGCTATAACGATAGCTATCTACTATCTTTCAGCATAAGTGGAAAGGGGAAAATTATGAGTACTGAAAAGCAGAGTAAGTGGGAAGCCTATAAGCAGCCGGTGATTCTGATCGCCTGTGTGCTGGTGGGTGCGGTTCTCGGCATCGTGCTGGGCGACAAGGCAGCGTTTCTATATCCGATCGGTCAGATCTGGCTGAACATGCTCTTCGTGCTTCTGGTGCCGCTGATTTTCTTTTCGATTTCGAGCTCCATCGCCGCGATCGGGGATACGCGCCGTGTCGGAAAGCTTCTGATCATGACGATCGCGATCTTCATCATCACCGCTGCGATCGCGGGTACCATCATGTTCATCGTGACGGCGATCTTCAAGCCGGACACCAGCATCACGATCGAGACGACCAGTGCCGCCGTCGAGAGCGCAGAGCAGTCCATCGGTGATCAGATCGTCAACACCTTCACCGTCAGTGACTTCCCGGATGTCATCACCCGTGCGCACATCCTGCCGCTGATCGTATTTACCGTGTTCTTCGGCATGACCGTGTCGACTCTCGGTGAGAAGGGCCGTGCCGTTTCCGAGTGGCTCGTGAACATGTCCACGGTGTTCTACCAGATGGTCAACATCCTCATGAAGTTCGCACCGATCGGCCTCGCCTGCTATTTCGCAAACCTGACCGGTACCTACGGCCCGGAGCTGCTCGCCTCCTATGGTCGCGGACTCCTCATCTACTATCCGACGATGTTTGCGTACTTCTTCATCTTCCTCGGCCTCTATGCTTTCGTAGCTGCCGGACGGTGGGGCGTACAGCATTTCTTTAAGGAAATCTTCGTACCGGCCCTGACCTCGCTCGGTACCCGTTCTTCCGCCGCCGCGCTGCCGCTCCAGCTCCGTGCCTGCGACAACATGAACGTGCCGCGGGAGGTCTCCTCGGTCGTATGTCCCATGGGCGCGACGATGCACATGGATGGTGCCTGCCTCGCGACGGTCTATGAGATCGTGCTCTGCTGCGCGCTCTTCAATCATCCGCTGAACGGCCTCGGTGACTATGCGTATGCACTGGTGATCGCCGTCGCCGCATCCATCGCCGTGTCTTCCGTGCCGGGCGGTGGTGCCGCCATGGAAACCATGCTGATCTCGAGCTTCGGCTTCCCGAGTGCGGCCCTGCCGATCCTCATCATGATGACTCAGCTCTTCGACCCGGGCTGCACCCTCGTCAACTCCTGCGGTGACACCGTCGCGTCCATGATGGTCAGCCGCTTCCTCTATGGTAAGGACTGGTATAAGCGCGCCCCGGAAAAGGCGGATTAAGCTACCTCATCTCAGGCCAATGACTACATCCGTGCACGGACCTGTACAGTTCGGCAGTAGCCAGAGGTAGGCCGCCGAAGCTGGACGGGCCCATGCGTAAAGTATAGAAAGGGATTTTCTCATGTATCAGAATCGAGACTATCTGTTTCGGGATCCGGACTACAGTGCCGATCCCGCGAAGCGAATTTCCTATGTCGACACACTGGACATCTTCGTAGAGGGTGCCGAGCTGTATGGTGAGATCTATGTGCCCGGTGAGATCTATGAACGTCCGCTGCCGACCGTGCTGCTCGTGCACGGTTTTCCGGGCATCGTCTCGAGCGACGACCTCGCCCAGGCGCTCTGCCGTGCCGGCTTCCTCGTGATGCGCATGAATCACCGCGGAGCCTGGAACTCCGAGGGCAGCTATGCGATCTCCGGCTGCGTCACGGATGCCATCACGCTCGCGAAGTATGCGGCGAGCGAGGGCGCAGAGCGCTATGGTGCAGATCCAGAGCGGATCTTCTTCTGCGGACACAGCATGGGCGGCAACACCGTTCTCCAGGCGACGCGGGCACTTTCGTGGATCCGGGGTACCATCATGATGGCACCCTATGACCTCGCCTATGCCTTCACGAAGCATGAGGAGCAGAGCCTCCGGGACATGATCGCATCCTCCGATGGCCGACTTCTCCGTCTCAACACAGAGGAAGAACAGAATCGTGTTTTCCAGGATGCGGAGGCGCACTGGGAGACGTTTCACTTCACCCAGGCTGTACAGGACATGAAGGATCGAAACCTTCTGATGATCGGCGGCATCCTCGATCAGGTCGCACCGGTACAGGAGATGATCGAGCCACTCTGGACCGAGCTCGAGAAGCTCGGCACCGCCGCAAACCACCGGAAGGTCTATCTCCCGGGTGACCATGGCTTCCAGAGCTGCCGCATCGCCCTCATCGAAACCATCACCGACTGGCTGCTGGAGCTGATCTGAATTATATTTTTGACTGTTTTTTCTTATCCGGAAGGTTGTTTGTGGACAGCCTGTCCGGATTTTCTTTTGTGGTTTTTCAGATCGGAACGATATCTCATCAGCATATAATGTGATTGTAGAATAGAAAAATGCAACAAGTTACAAAAATCTATTCTGATTTCTTACTGCCATATTGATTTTTGAAGTCTATCTGGACATAATAAAATAGAAAAGTGCAACATGTTGCAAAAATCTTTCGTAAGGAGATTTTGATATGGAGATTCGCAGAGATTTTTATTTGGATAAGTTGATAAAAAGAAAAAACAATGGACTGATTAAGGTAATTACTGGTATTCGTCGATGTGGCAAATCCTACTTATTGAATAATCTGTTTTATCATCACCTGCTGGAAAACGGAGTCGATGATGACCACATCATTCGTTTTGCCTTTGACTCAGCAGATGATCTTTATCTGATTGGCGAAAGCCTGATTCAGATTGAAAAGGAAAAGCGTGGAGTTGAACCCGAAAAATTCATGGCATATATCCATTCCAAAGTCGTAGACGAAGGAATGTATTATCTGCTTCTTGATGAAATTCAGATGTTGGATTGCTTTGAGGCTGTTCTGAATGGTTATCTGCGCAAAGATAATATGGATGTATTTGTGACTGGAAGTAATGCAAAGCTCCTGTCCAAAGACATTGCCACCGAGTTCGCCGGTCGTGGCGACGAGGTTCATATGTATCCTCTGAGCTTTGCCGAGTTTATGACCATTTATAACGGTGATAAATACATGGGATTATCTGAATATATGTTATATGGCGGTATCCCTCTGGTTGTTCTTCGTGAGGGAGCAAACGAGAAGGCAGTTGTATTACAGAATCTGTTCAATGAAATTTATCTTCGAGATATTATCAAGCGTAACCGAGTGAAGAACATTGGAGAACTGGAAGATCTTTTGAACATTCTTTCCTCTGCTATTGGTTCGCTGACCAATCCGGAAAAATTGAAGAATACGTTCAAGACGGTTAAGAAATCCAGAATTACTTCCGCTACCATTAAGAAATATCTGGATTGTTTTGAGGATTCTTTCCTGATTGAATCAGCACAAAGATATGACATTAAAGGAAAGGATTATATCGAAACTCCAAAGAAATACTATTTTTCCGATCTTGGACTTCGCAATGCAAGAATCAATTTTCGCCAGTTTGAGCAAACCCATTCTATGGAGAACGTAATTTATAATGAACTTCGTATGCGTGGTTACAGTGTTGATGTAGGTGTAATCCCCATTGCAGATCGTGATCAGGACGGTAAAGTTATTCGCAAACAACTTGAGGTTGATTTTGTATGCAATCTTGGTTCGCTTAGATACTATATCCAGTCTGCATACTCGCTGCCAGATGAAGCAAAGCGCACTCAGGAAATCAGACCGTTTAGAAAGATTGATGATTCTTTCAAGAAAATCGTTGTTACCAAAGACATCGTTCAGCCATATTACGATGAGTATGGTATCCTGACTGTGAATATTTATGACTTCCTTCTGGATCCGCAGATACTGGAAAAATAAGTATGATCGCAGACGAATTCTTCATAAGATTCCGTATAGCACACTATGATTTACGAATAGTTATAGCCTGAAGAATGTGCATAAAAATATCGATCATCGTGGTTGCTGTTCACTCGTGACCAGGCACAGGTAAGGCCGGACCGCTTAACTAATCTTAGTTGATATGGGCCGGCCTTTCTGGCAATGATGATTCAAATCTTTGTATAGGGCTCTGAAAGCAGAAAACACGCTGGCTTAGGTCAATGTCTCCGACCTTCCATCAGTCACATACCACGATGACCGTGCCTGGCGTGATGAGCTCGTAGAGCGTCTTCGCGTTCTTCGGTGGCAGGTTGATGCAGCCGTGGCTTCCGCTCTTCAGGTAGATGTTTCCGCCGAAGCTGGAACGCCAGTTTGCATCATGGAGACCGATGTTGCCGTTAAACGGCATCCAGTAGGCGACCGGAGATTCATAGCTCGGCTTTCCGGTCTGCGGATTGATGCGTCCGCGGAGGACACGGTCCCGCTGCTTGTATTTCAGCGCGAAGACACCGGTCGGGGTGGCACGGTCCGGATCTGTTGCGGTACCGGTGACGCACTTGCTGTCCCAGACGCAGTTGCCATTCTGATAGAAGTAGACATGCTGAGAGGAGATGTCGATTTCCACGAAGGTCTTTCCCCACTGTGGCATCTCGGTCTGCACGGCGCGGGAGGCGTACACCGGTTCGCGGGTCACGGACTGAAGGCTCTGAATGTTTGCAATCAGGGCTTCGGTTTCCTTCGCCTGATCGATGTGCCAGCCATAATTCGTCTTGATGGACTTCGCCGTGCCGTCCGCACTCTGCCAGGTCTGTGTACCGGCCGGGGTATCATATTTATTCCGGAGCCCCTGTACATAGGCGGCCACCTTCGCCGCATCGACGGATACGGTCAGGCCCTGACTGCCATTTACCCAGGTTGCGATCGTCAGACCGTCGAGGACCTCCGTCTGATTGTTTGGCAGCTGGTAGGTGACACTCATGCCGTTCACGGTGGCGAGCTTCTGACCGATGGCCATGGCCTCCGCCGGGGATACGGTGCCCTGATTGATCGAATTCATGTCGATGGAGGAAGCGCCCGTACCCTTGCTATTCTGCGCCTTCTGCTGAGCTGCTTTCTGAGCTGCCGCCTGAGCCGCTGCCTCATACTGCGCGTTTGCAGCCGCCGCAGCCGCCCGCGAACTGCTCGCCGAAAAACCAGGCCCCGCATACGCGGTCAGCTGCAGCAGCGCGCTCATCGCCACAACCGCCGCCAGATACTTCTTCATGCTCTTTCTCATACATTCACCCTCCAAAAACTTCCGGGAACGTCATATACTCGTGAAAACGGATTTCACCAGCCCCTGCGATGGACAGCAAAAGCCGTCTACGATTCGGGATACGTATCACGCGAAGTTCACTATCTCTATGTTAGCGAATCCGAACGGAAAATGCTATAGAGAGAAGCTTACCGATTCTTACGATATTATTAGGTATTCGGTAATAGTTCAGGTTCTCTTGCAAAAACGATGAAAAGTATTAAAGTATTCACATATTCAAAATCTGACGGTTATTCGATAGTGCTCTCGAAAATGAGGTGACATTTATGATGGGAAACGAAGCTGGGTTGAAAATAGAAGAGATGCTGTGTCAGCTGGCCGATGCGACACGTATCGACGGAGAGATCTGGCGTGCAGCGTACACTCCGGAAGACAGAATCGCGAAGAACATCCTGCGTGAGTGGATCGAAGAGCAGGGGCTGGAATACAGAGAGGATGCGATCGGGAACGTGTATGGGCGGCTTCCGGGGACAGAGCCAGGTACCGTACTGACGGGATCCCACTTGGATACTGTAAAGAATGGTGGAAAATATGATGGCGCACTGGGCGTTGTGACCGGTGTAGCCGCGCTGGGATACCTCAAACAGTCGGGCTACGTTCCGAAGCACAGCCTGGAAGTGGTCGGTCTGATGGAGGAAGAGGGCAGTCGTTTCGCTTCTGGCTGTCAGGGGAGCCGTGCGATCTGTGGCACGCTGAAAGAGGAGGATCTTGAGGAAGTCGGCCGTGATGGTGTCACACTTCGTGAAGCACTGTTATCTGCCGGGTATCAGCCGGAAGCGCTGAAAAGCGCGAAACGTGATGATATTCAATCGATCGTAGAGCTACATATCGAACAGGGACCGGTGCTTGAAAGTGAGCAGAAGCAGATCGGTATTGTGGACAGCATCGTCGGTATCTTTAACTATGAGCTGACCATTCAGGGAAGCCAGAACCATGCAGGTACCACCTCGATGTCTTTACGGCACGATCCGGTGGTGGCTGCTGCGAAATTTATCACAGAGTCTACCCGTCAGATGATGGAGCAGGCCCCTTCCGCCACCCTGACCTATGGCATGCTGCAGGTATTTCCTGGGATGCAGAACGTCATCGCAGATCACGTAGATCTGCGCATCGATATGCGCGATGGCAGCGAAGAGGCACTGCTTCAGGATGAAGTGATTCTGAAGCGTGCGCTGGAATCCATCGAACGCAAGGGCTTTAAGACCCGGCTTAGCAAGAATCATTGCCTGGCGTCCGCACAGATGGATCCGAACGTGATTCAGGTGATCGAACGGCACTGTAAAGAAAAACAACTGGCATATAAGCATATGAACAGTGGTGCAGGTCACGACTCGATGGTATTCGGAAAGCATTTCCCGACCGCGATGATTTTCGTGCCGAGTATCGGAGGTATCAGTCATAATCCGGCAGAAGCCACCGCTGCAGCGGATATACAGACCGGCTTTGAACTGCTTTGTGATGTGTTAAAAGAGTTATCAGAATAAAAAGGATGGTCTGCAACATCACTCTGTAAGCGCTTTCCATACTGCGCCATCGGTGATATAATCGTAGAGAATGAACATAAGCGTGCTGGTCGACAGCATGAGCATGAAAAAGGAGGATTTTGATATGGCAGATATGGCGAAGGAACATCCAGACTGTGCATACTGCGCAAAGGGCGAGCTGGTAAAGAAGTTCGGTTATGAGATCTGTGAGCTTCCGGCTTCCACCGTTTATCTTTTCAAGGAGCAGAGCCATCCGGGCAGATGCATCGTGGCATCGAAGCACCACGTATCCGAGATGCTGGAACTCAGCGAGGCAGATCGCTCAGCTTTTATCGCGGATGTCGTAACGGTTGCCAATGCGATTCATGCGGTATGCCACCCGAACAAGCTGAACTACGGTATGTACGGCGACACGGGCTGCCATCTTCACATGCACCTCGTTCCGAAGTATAAGGATCAGTTCGAGTGGGGCGGCACCTTCGCGATGGATCCGAACATGAATAAGATCACCGACGAGGCTGAGCTCGAGAAGATCGCTGCACCGCTTCGCGACGCGATTCTCGGAAAGTAAAATTTAAAACCGGAAGACACCCGTGCAGTGCCTTCCGGTTTTTTTATTTCTTCACTTCGTCGAGAATCTCAGCGAGTGCAGCGACCTGTGCACTCGTGGTCGCCCAGGAGCTGCAGAAACGGACGACCATCTGATCCTCGCCGTACGGCTCCCATGGGGTGCAGATGACGTCCCGTGCCTTCAGCGCCTCGAGCGTCGTCTTCGGCAGGATCACAAACTGCTGGTTCGTCGGAGAGTTCAGGAAAAACGCGTATCCGCGGTCACGGAAAACCGCCTTGAGCTCCTCTGCGCGGTCGATGGCATTGACCGAAATCTCCGTGTAGAGCTGGTCGGTGAACAGCGCGTCGAACTGCACGGCGTTGAGGCGGCCCTTCGCGAGCAACGCGCCATGCTCCTTGATCATCGTCACCATCTGCTTCGGTGCCCCGCCGTGCGGATACACGACAGCCTCGCCACAGAGTGCGCCGACCTTCGTGCCACCGATGTAGAACACATCCGTGAGTCGGGCAATGTCTTCGATCGTTACGTCGGTGTCACGGCTCATGAGTCCGTAGCCGAGACGTGCGCCATCGAGGAAGAGCGGAAGCTTCCACTTCCGGCAGACCTCAGCGATCGCCTCGAGCTCCGCCTTCCGGTAGAGCGTGCCGTACTCCGTTGGATGGCTGATGTAGACCATGCCCGGGAACACCATGTGATCGTGGTCGCCGTCCGCATAGAACGCTGCCACCATGTGGTCGAGCTCCGCGGCATCCATCTTGCCGTCGTGGCTCGGAAGCGCCAGGACCTTGTGTCCCGTGAACTCGATGGCGCCCGCCTCATGACAGTTGACATGACCGGACTGCACAGCGACCACACCCTCGTACATCCGAAGCGTCGTATCGATCACCGTCTGGTTCGTCTGCGTGCCACCGGTCAGGAAAAAGATTTCCGCCTCCGGATGTCCGATGAATGCACGGATCTTCTCCTTCGCACGGTCACTGTAGATATCGGTACCGTAGCCCGTCAGCTGCTCCATATTCGTCCGTGTCAGTGCCTCCAGCACCTTCGGATGACAGCCCTCTGTATAATCACTTGCAAAATTCAGCATGATCGTCCTCCTGGATTTCTCTCCGCCCTGTGCGGAAACATACATAGATAGCATTTTAACACTACGCGGCGTTAAAGCCAACTGATTTGAAGATTTTGTAATAGTTCAGGCAGGCGGGGGACCCGGAGGGGCGGCAACGGAGGCCATACGTAGAGACCGTGTGAAATCAAGCCGGGTCCCCTTAGCGGCACTTGGTACTTTTTTCCTTAGCACCCTCTAGCAACGCTGAGTTTTCATGAAGAAAACTCAGCGATTGCAGAGGGCCTAGTGCCGCTTAGGGTCCCCGGCTTAGATTGAACCGGTCTCGGAGTACTGTGCCTCCGTTGCCCCCCTCCGGGTCCCCTGTCTGAACAGTAGCCGCCCTCTTATTGAAAACCCCTGCATAACTTGGTACAATAAGATGATACATTATCGACACTTTACGAACCCTTCGAAAAGGTTCATGATATAGAAAAGAAAGGAGCAGCGAGGATGAAACTCCGTACGTTTTTCCTGACGGCGGCAGCCTGTGTGATGCTGTCTGCGATGAGCGCGATGACGGCCCTGGCAGCCGGGATCAGCACGGTCCGCATCGATCTGGCCCCGGAAGAGGAGAGCAGCATGACCGCCGGCGACATGTCGAGCGGTGAGGAGCCGGCGACCTACGATCATCTCTACTTCGTGTATGATTACAGCACCTCCGGCGATCGCACGAAGCCGGGCAAGTCCTACACCTACACGATCGAGGTTCACCCGATGGCGGGCAACAGCTTCACCGAAACCTGTGCCGTCGAGGTCCTCGGCGCGACGAAGGTCGAGATGCTGAGCCGGAACGAAAACGCGATCCGCCTCCGCTGCACCACCTACCCGTTCTACGTACTGAAGAATCCGACCGGCTTCGAGCATAACGGCGACGAGATCAGCTGGGATAAGGTGATGTACGCGACGAAGTATAACGTCTACATCTACTGGACGGACGCAGACGGTGATTATCACGAGAATAAAACCTCGGTGACCGGTCCGAAGCACGCGGTCAATGTCTCCAGCTACAGCTCGGGTGGCCGCTCGGTCGACCACATCTCCGTGCAGGCAGCGGCCTCCGGCGATGGCGGCGGTTTCATCGCGAAGTCCATGTTCATCTGTGATGACGCGACGGTCGATGGTGATAAGACCGAATCCGATTACAGCTTCTCGATCCCGACCGCGCGTTCCAACGCGATCGTGACGAGTAACTCGACCGTTAAGGTGAAGAACAACGCAGAAAAGGTCTTCGGTCCGGGCTTCAACCTCCAGCAGGGCAGTCCGGCGAGCACCCTGAATCCGACCGGTGTGACCGGCACGGGCAGCGGACAGTGGATGCAGTACATGAATAAGTGGTACTACATCGCCGGCAATCAGTTCCTGACCGGCTGGATCTGTCCAGACGGCCTCAACTGGTACCTCATGGGTTCAGACGGCGCGATGCTGACCGGCCTCCAGCGCGTGGATGGCCGCTGGTATCTGCTCAATACGACCGAGGGCGCGACCTACGGCGCGATGCTCCATGGCTGGTGGAAGATCAACGATAAGTTCTACTACTTCAACCAGCTGCACGACGGCACCTTCGGGGCGATGCTGACGAACACGACCACCCCGGATGGTCTTCATGTCGGCGCAGACGGCGCGTGGCTCGGATATTAATAAATAGTTACAGTTCAGGCAGGCCCCCCGACTTGAATTGTTACAATAAAAGAGAGGAAGTAAAGTAAAATGAAAAAAACGGCACTGGTAATTATGGCGGCAGGTCTGGGATCCCGTTTCGGCGGTGGTATCAAGCAGCTGGCGAAGCTGGGACCGAGTGGTGAGATCATCATGGATTATTCCATCCACGATGCACTGGAAGCCGGATTTGACGAGATCGTGTTTATCATCCGTAAGGACATCGAGAAGGATTTCCGTGAGATCATCGGCGACCGTGTCGAGAAGATCGCGAAGTGCAAGTATGCCTTCCAGGAGATCGACAAGCTGCCGGAGGGCTACCGTGTACCGGAGGGCAGAAAGAAGCCGTGGGGCACCGCGCATGCACTGATCCAGGTGCGGGATCTCATCGACTGCCCGTTCGCCGTCATCAACGCGGACGACTTCTATGGCCGTGAGGGCTTCAAACTGATTCATGACTACCTCGTAAATACGATGGATGAGGATGCACCGGCCTTCGATATGTGCATGGCCGGCTACATCGTGGGAAACACCCTGTCCGATCACGGCACCGTCAACCGTGGTGTCTGTGTGATGGGCGAGGGCGGCTATCTCCACGAGATCGACGAGACCTACGACATCGCGAAGCAGGCGGATGGAAAGCTCATGGGTAAGGATGGCGATGGAAATCCGGTCGAGGTCGATGCCGGTGCGATCGTTTCCATGAACATGTTCGGTCTTCCGGAGAAGTACCTGGATGTCCTCATCGAGAACTTCCCGGCATGGCTCGACGAGCACGGTCAGGAGATGAAGAGCGAGTACCTCCTTCCGGCGGAGATTTCGAAGCTGATGCTCGCGGGTAAGGCGACGGTCAAGGTGCTGGAGGATCATGACCGCTGGTTCGGTGTGACCTATGCAGAGGATAAGGAAGCCGTGCAGCAGTCCTTACAGGAGCTCGTAGATCAGGGCGTATATCCGCACAGCTTATATTAAAAACATGGCAGATATTGAGAGAGAAAATCGAAAACAGGAGCTGCGCCGTCGCGTCGTCGATACGAAGGAGCTGCTGCAGCAGGAGGCGGAGCAGGCTGAGGAGAAGGGGAAGCGGAGACGTAGTCGTCGCCGCCTCCTCGTTTTTCTCGTCGTCGTACTGGTGCTCGGCGCGCTTGTGGCGGGTGCAGTATATATGATGAAGCGGCCGTATACGGGCTTTTCGCAGAACTGGCGAAACAGCTTCACCGGTGAAAACGGCGTGAGCGAGTCGGACTATGAGGACTATGAGATCTTCGGCGACGGCTTCTTGAAGGTGACCCGCGATGGTGCGACCTATATCGATTCGTCGGGGAAGACCATCTGGAATCAGTCCTACGAGATGAACAGTCCGTATGTGTCCATCAGTGGAGACTACTGTGCAATCGCCGATCAGGGTAAGACCGCGATCTATATCATGAATAAGACCGGTACCACCGGACAGGCAGAGACGAATCTACCGATTACGAAGATTTCAGTGGCCGGCACCGGCGTCACCTATGCACTTCTCGAGGATTCGAAGGCGAGCTATATCACCGTCTTCTCGAAGGAGGGTGCGGCGCTGGATATTTCCATCAAGTCGGTGCTCGACGGTGACGGATATCCGGTGGACATCGCAGTATCACCGGATGGCACGGAGCTGATCGCGTCGTTCGCCTCCATCGAGAATGGAACGATCCAGAACAAGGTCATCTTCTATAATCTGAGTGAGATCGGCCAGAATGCCGGCAGTAACCGTGTCGTGGGTGGCTTCACCGACGATTTCAGCGGACATCTCGCCGGACGGGTGCATTTCTCGGATGATACGCATGCACAGGCCTTCTATGATGGCGGCATCGCCTTCTTCAGTACGAAGGTGCTGACGAGTCCGGAGCTCAGCCAGAAGGTCGAGATCGAGCAGACGATCCAGGCGATTACCTATGCGGACGACTACATTGGCATCATCACGGATAACAGCGATTCGGAGACCTCCGCGGATCCGTACATGCTGACCGTATACCGGCTGAACGGCCAGACGGTGTTCTCGACGCCGTTCCAGCTGAACTATACAAACTTCGATATCGATCAGGACAGGGTCCTGGTTTATAATAATACCACGCTCCAGCTTTACGACATGAGCGGCACACTGAAGTACAGCGGCAACATCGATACCTCGATCTCCAGAGCGCGGGTAGCGCATGGCATGAAGAATCCGCTGGGCCTCGATCTGCTCATCGGAAGTGCTGGCGCGATGGAATCTGTAAAGCTGAAGTAGCAGGAGGGGGCTCATATGAATCAGTATTGTGTAGGCGTTGATGTAGGCGGAACGACGGTGAAGTGCGGTATCTTCACACTCACCGGTGTTCTGATGGATAAGTGGGAGGTTCCGACCCGTAAGGAAGAGGACGGAAAGTATATCCTCCCGGATGTTGCGGATGCGCTGAAGAAGCGTCTCTGTGAGAAGGGCATCGAGCGCACGGACATCGAGGGCATCGGTATCGGTGTGCCGGGTCCGGTCGAGCCGAACGGCTATGTGCACGTCTGCGTCAACCTCGGCTGGCATGATCACTGGCCGGCGAAGGAGATGCAGGAGCTCATGGGCGGAAGGATCCGCTGTGCCGTCGGTAACGATGCCAATGTTGCCGCCCTCGGCGAAATGTGGCAGGGTGGCGGTAAGGGCCACGCAAATCTCGTGATGGTGACCCTCGGCACCGGTGTCGGTGGCGGACTGATCATCGACGGTCAGATCATCGCAGGCGTCCATGGCGCCGGCGCAGAGATCGGTCATATCCAGGTGCGTGACGGTGAGCAGGAGGCCTGCAACTGCGGCGGCCATGGCTGTCTCGAGCAGGTGGCCAGTGCGACCGGTATCGTCCGCGAGGCAAAGCGTAATCTCGCGGCGAGCGACGAAGCCTCCACGATGCGTGCGTTCGGCGATGCGCTGAGTGCCCGTGATGTCTGCGACTGTGCGAAGGCCGGTGACCCGCTCGCGGTGAAGACCATCGACACCAGTATGTACTACCTCGGCCGTGCCCTCGCCACGATTTCCATGGTGGCGGATCCGGAGATCTATGTCATCGGCGGCGGTGTTTCCAGAGCCGGTCAGTACCTGATCGATCTCGTGAAGAAGCACTATGTAGACTACACGCCGATCCTCACGAAGAAGGCAGACATCGTGCTCGCCACCCTCGGCAACGACGCCGGCATCTATGGCAGCGCGAAGCTCGTCCTGACGAACTAAAGTGAAACGATCCTTATTTGTAAAATTTATCGTGGCGTATATCGTCTTCGGTGTGCTGGGCTTCATGGTCGTGGCGATCCTGTCCTCCGGACTCACCTACCGCTACCTGATCCGGGAGCGGGCGAACAGTCTCTACAGTGAGGCGACACTGATCTCCTCGACCTATTCCGAGACGGGAAACCTGAACCTGAGCACCGACGCGGTGAGTCAGCAGATGAAGGCGGTCTCCACCTTCCTTGATGTCGACATCTGGATCGTGGACCGAAACGGAAAGGTGCTGAGCGACACCGCGGAGGAGGCACATAAGAACATCGAGATCCCGGATTTCGATAGCACGATGACCGGCATGCGCTATAAGCTCGGCCGCTATCACGATCTGTATCCGGACGAGGTCCTCTCGGTCATGGCGCCGGTGACCCGTGGCTACACGACCGGCGGCTATGTTCTCATCCATGAGCCGGTCGAAAACATCGTCGCTTCACAGAACGACATCCTGAACATCGTCTACCTCACGGCGCTCATCATCTTCATCCTGTCGCTGCTGATCATGGCCGTCTTCTATGTCATCGTCTACCGCCCGCTGAAGCGTATCACGGAGGGGGCCACGAAGTATGCCGCCGGCGACTACCATTACAAGATCACGACGAACTCGGAGGATGAGATGGGCTACCTTGCGGAGACCCTGAACTTCATGTCGGATGAGATCTCGAAGTCGGACGACTATCAGAAGCAGTTCATCGCGAACGTCAGCCATGACTTCCGCTCCCCGCTGACCTCCATCAAGGGCTACCTCGAGGCCATCCTCGACGGTACGATCCCGGAGGAGCTGGAGCCGAAGTACCTCATGCGCCTGATCTCCGAGACGGAGCGCCTTACGAAGCTGACGCAGTCAATGCTGAGTCTGGGCACCCTGGATAAGAAGGGCTTCCTCAGCCGGACGAACTTTGATGTGAACCGCGTGATCCGTGACGTCTGTGCGAGCTTCGAGATGACCTGTCAGAAGAAGGAGCTCGTCTTCGAGCTGACCTTCGCCGAGAAGAAGGAGATGGTCTACGCAGACTACAGCAAGATCCAGCAGGTGCTCTATAACCTGATCGATAACGCGCTGAAGTTCAGTAATCCGAAATCCTCGATCGCGATCCGCACCGGGATACGCGGCCAGAAGGTCTTCGTCTCCATAAAGGACACCGGCATCGGTATCCCGAAGCAGGACCTCGCGAAGATCTGGGACCGCTTCTATAAGGCGGATCAGTCCCGCGGCAAGGATAAGCACGGTACCGGTCTCGGCCTCAGCATCGTGAAGTCCATCATCACCGCACACGGTGAGAACATCGACTGCGTCTCCACGGAGGGCGTCGGCACCGAGTTCACCTTCACACTGCCACAGGCCAGCTACGAGTTGCCAGAGTCATAAGATGAAAAGAGGCCCCCGGATGGGCGACGGCAGATGTATCGTGCATCTGCAGACGCCCATTCGGGGGTCCTTTATGATATCTCAGTTAGATGACTCTGAACTTGTAGCCGATGCCCCAGACCGTGGAGATCTCCCAGTCCGGATTCCCCGGCAGCTTCTCGCGCAGCCGCTTGATGTGCACATCGACCGTTCGGGAATCTCCGGCGAACTCATAGCCCCAGATGTGATCGAGGAGCTGCTCTCGCGTGAAGACCTGATTCGGTGAGGATGCCAGGAAGTAGAGAAGCTCGAGCTCCTTCGGCGGCATCTCCACGACATGGCCACTGTAGTAAACGGCGTAATTTGACTTATTGATGATAAGATCCTTGTACTCGATGTAGTCACCGTTCCGGTAGGCGTCGAGCATATCCGTCGCATGTGTCCGCGCGTCCGTACCACCGCGATGCAGCTGTCCGGTCTGTCCGTTGTAGGTGTACAGCTCGCCGGAGCCGCTGTCGCCCTCAGCATACGCCCGGAAGGTGATATTGCCGTCGGCATCCGCTGCTGGAAGCCCCGTCGTATCGAGGAAGCCCGCGCCCATCCGTGCCTGCGGTGAAGCCGCGCCGACGCCGCCGTTTTTCGCGAAGCCCGCAGCAGCCGCGCCCGCGGCACTATTCATCGTGAGCCCTGTGCCTGCCTTCGCCTGCTGGGCGGAGAGTGCGGCATCGACGGCAGCATTGACCTGCGCCTGGGCCTGCTGGTAGCGACGAAGCACCGCCTTCACCCGCGCCACGAGCTCCTTCGACTCAAACGGCTTCACCATGTAGTCGTCCGCGCCGAGCTCGAGTCCGAGCACCTTATCGAAGGTTTCCCCCTTCGCCGACAGCATGATGACCGGCACCTGCGAGCTCGCCCGGAGCCGCCGGCAGACCTCATAGCCGTCGATGCCCGGGAGCATCAGATCCAGAATCACGAGATTTGGCTGGTATTCCGGAAAGAGCTGCAGCGCCTCCTCGCCATCCGCGGCGCAGCGCGTATCAAACATCTCCTTTTCGAGATAGAGGGAGATGAGCTCCGAAATCGAAGCGTCATCATCCACGATCAGAATTTTCTGTTTCTCCGCCATCCGGCTTTCCTCCTCGTTCTTCTGCCAATGCTTCCGACGCTGCCGCAGGCACCCGTCCGCCGGTGTTTCTTCACCGGGGGTTCCTGCGCGCATCGATCGCAGGCACTCGCGTGCCCTTACTTCTTAAACATGACGATCGTGACACCATCCTGGCCCTCGCCGAACTCGCCGAGGCGGAAGGAATCCACGTATTTCAGCTTCTTCAGCTGTGCATGCACCGCCTTTCGGAGCACGCCGGTACCACGTCCGTGGACGACACGGACCTGCGGCAGATGCGCGAGATAGGCGTCGTCGAGGTACTTCTGCAGCTCCGGGATCGCCTCTGCGGTGGTCTGGCCGATGAGATTGATCTCCGGAGAGATGCTCATCGTTTTCTGCATGCGGATGTTGCCGGCATGAGACTTCTTTCCCTTCTTCGTCGGCTCGAGACCAGGGCCGGATACCTTTCCGGTATCCACGAGCTCGATATCGCGCACCGATACCTGGGTGCGGATGATGCCGGCGGTGACATAGAGCTTACCGTTGCGATCCGGCAGCGTCGAGACCGTGGCGTTCAGGTTCATGGAAGCCACATGGACGGTGTCGCCGATGCGGAGGCTCTTCGCCGATACTGGCTGGGCCGGTCCCTTTACCTTCTGTGCGGCAGAGAGGCTCGCCTGGGTCTCCCGCAGCTTCTTATTCAGCGTGGAGCGGGTCTGGTCGGCCTCGAAGACTGCCGCACCGTTCTGCTCCTGCTTCCGGAGCTCCTTCACGATGGAGTCCGCTGTTTCCTTGGCATCCGCCAGGATCTGTGCGGCTTCCTCACGGGCCTTCTGGAGAATCTTGTCACGGCCCTTCTCGACGCCGCGGGAGTTCTCCCGCGCACGGCGCTTATACTCCTCGATCTCCGCCTTATAGCGCGCGATCTCCTCACGCTCACGCTCGACGGTCACGCGGCTCTCCTCGAGGCTCGCGATGACATCCTCGAACTTGACATCCTCGTTCTCGAGGCGGCTCTTCGCATCCTCGATGATGTAGGATGGCAGGCCCAGCTTCTGTGAGATGGCGAAAGCATTGGACTTACCAGGGACACCGATCAGCAGACGATAGGTCGGGCTCAGGGTATTCACGTCGAACTCGCAGCTCGCGTTCTCGACGCCCTCGGTGGAGAGGGCATAGACCTTGATCTCTGCGTAGTGGGTGGTCGCGACGGTCCGTGTCTTCATATTATGAAGGAAGTTGAGGATCGCCATCGCGAGCGCCGCACCCTCGGTCGGATCGGTACCGGCACCGAGCTCATCGAAGAGACAGAGGCTGTGGCTGTCGGCCTCGCTCAGGATACGGACGGTGTTCGTCATGTGCGCGGAGAAGGTCGACAGATTCTGTTCGATGGACTGCTCGTCACCGATGTCGGCGAAGATCTCCTCGAACACACCGAGCTCCGAGCCTTCGGCGGCCGGGATGAAGAGACCGGACTGGCCCATCAGCTGGAAGAGACCGATGGTCTTCAGACACACGGTCTTACCACCGGTGTTCGGTCCCGTGATGACGAGAAGATCGAATTCCTTTCCGAGGTACACCGTGATCGGCACGACCTTCTTCGGGTCGATCAGCGGATGACGGCCCTGCAGGATGTTGATGTAGTAGTGATCGTTCAGCACCGGACGGGTGGCCCGCATGGAGGCCGCCAGCTTCGCCTTCGCGAAGACGAAGTCGAGGTGCGCGAGGATCTCGATGTTCCGACGGATCTCGTTCGTGTAAGGCATCAGGGAGCCGGACAGGGTGTCCAGGACCTTCTCGATCTCCTTCTTTTCGTCGGCCTCGAGCTCACGGATGTCATTATTCAGCTTGACGATGCTCATCGGCTCGATGAAGAGCGTCGATCCCGTCGCACTCTGGTCGTGGACCATGCCCGGGAAGCTCGACTTATACTCCGCCTTCACCGGGAGACAGTAGCGGCCATCGCGCATGGTGATAACCGCGTCCTGCAGCAGGGCACGGCTGCCGTTCAGGATGCCGTTCAGCGTCGTGTGGATGCGCTCCTCCAGGGCATGCTTTTTCTTACGTACGCTGAAGAGACCGGCACTTGCGTCGTCGGCGATCTCATCCTCCGAGAGGATGCAGCGGACGATTTCCTTATTGACCGGAGAGAGCGGCTCGATGTCACGGAAGTACGGCGACAGTGCATCGTCTGCCGCGTCCTCCCGGAGCTTCTCCGGATCCGGCTGATTCTTTGTGTAGTGGGCGTTTAAACGCACCGCCCGTGGCACCGGCTTCGGTGCCTCCGGTGTCTTCTCACTGTCACGGGCATAGGCCTTCGCACGACCGGCGACGGTCAGCACGCCACTGATGGAGAGCAGCTCTGCCGCGGACAGAGAAGCCGCGATCTCGAGCCGCTTCAGGCTGTCACGGACGTCCTTCACGCCGGAAAATGAAAGCGTGCCATAGAGACCGATCCGGAGCATGGCCGCGTCGGTTTCCGCGAGGTTTCGATCGATCTCTGCGAGATCCGTCGATGGCAGCAGCGCCTGGACGAGCTTGCGTCCCTCCTGGGAGCTCGCACAGTCTGTCAGGCGATCCTTAATCTTATTAAATTCGAGTGTGTGTAATACTTTTTCATTCATGCCTATCAGTATAGCACATGAAGGCAAATTTCTTGCGTGAAAATATCTTCATGGTTATAATTGTGCTATGGCAGAAAAAGACTTTATCAAAGAAAATATCGTAGGTCGGAAGGGAGACTGGAAGAAGCGTACGCGGCACTATGCACGTGTGCTGATTTCCGCACTTCTGTTTGGTTCCGTCAGCGCCGCTGTTTTCGGTGGCCTGGAGCCGGAGATCCGGGAGCGCCTGCATCCGATGGAGAGCGAGGCTGTCGTCCTGGAAACGGAAGTGATCGCTTCGGAGGGCGGTGCTGCACTTCCGGAAGAGAGTACAGCCGGGGGCAGTGCTCCATCTGAAGCGGAAACCACAGCAGAGGCATCCGGGGAAGTCGGACAGTCCACTGCAGAAGTGGTACAGGCTGCGGAAGTGAGTGCCCCGCCGGAGACGAGCCCAGTCGAGGACATCGTGCGGCAGGAGCTCGCAGATTATGCGTACACGGTGGCGGATTACGAGAAGCTGAACGCGGCGCTCAAGCATGTCGCGCAGCAGGCGGAGCAGAGCCTCGTCGAGGTCGAGAGCCGCGTGACCAGCACCGACATGTTCGGCATGGAGGTGGAGTCTGGCAGACAGGCCGCCGGTATCCTGATCGCACGCACCGGTGACGAGCTTCTGGTGCTCACCTCTGCGGACATCATAAAGGAGAACGACGCGATCACGGTGAGTGTGAACGGTTCCTCCTATGAAGCACAGCTGAAGGCACAGGACCAGGCGGATGGGATCGCGGTGGTTTCCATCGCCCAGCACACGCTCAGCGCGAAGGACCGTCACGAGCTTCGGACGATTACCATCGGCAATGCAGGCCGCCTGCAGCGTGGGGACCTGCTCCTCGCGGTCGGGGCCCCGGATGGCAGCTATCCATCCTGCACGACCGGCAGGATTTCGTCCATCAGCTATAACACATCCTACATCGATGGCAGTATCGCCGCGATGATCGCGGATCTTCATGCGAGCCCGGAGAGCGGGGCCTTCGTGCTGAATACGAAGGGCGAGCTGATCGGCTGGGTGAGCAGCCGCCTCGGGGAAACGGTGGATGGCTATCATCGCATCGCCGTCGCGACGGATTTCCTCGCACAGATCCAGAAGCTGTCGAATGGCATCGCGTACCCGTACCTCGGCTTCCATGCGCAGGAGGTGACGTCCGAGATGGCCCGTGCAGGACTTCCGGCCGGCCTCTACATCGAGGAGTGCGATAAGAGTTCGCCGGCGTTCAATGCAGGCATCCAGAGCGGTGATGTCCTCACCATGATCGACGACAGCGAGATCGATGACATGCCGACGTTCCGTAAGGTGCTCGGTGAGCTCGAGGTCGGCGACGACATCAAGGTGAAGGTGCAGCGCCAGCGCGGCTCCGAGTACAGTGAGGTCGAGTATAAGCTGACGGTCGGCGCACGATGATTCCATGAGGATTTTACGAGGAGCCCCGGAGGACTGCCATCAGCAGCACAGTACTCCGAGACCGGAAAAATCTAAACGAGAAGCCCCGGAGAGTCGGCAACAGCAGCACAGTACTCCGAGGCTCCTCGCCGATTTCTGTCGGTGAATTCTAAAAAACGCCGCCACACGGAGGATATCCTCTGTGTGACGGCGTTTCGTTCACTTATGATTTATGAAAGGTCGCTGGTCTTTCGAAGGTTTGAGTCGATGAGGCGGTTGAAGCCGAGCCAGCCGTTGCTGTCCGGCGCCTTGCCGTTCTTACCTGCGGCAGCGATGGCTTCGCGCATGGTTTCGAGCTTCGCATCGACGTTGTCGGCGAAGGAAAGTGCCATCGCCTCCATCAGTGCCGGCTTCTTCGGGGAGCCGTACTCGAGCTCACCATGGTGCGCGAGGATGCAGTGACCAAGCTCTGCGGCGAGGGTCTCCGGAAAATCCGGAATCTTCTTTGCCGTATTGATAACAGCCTGATAGCCGATGACGATATGACCGATCAGCTGTCCGACATCGCTGTAATCGTTGCGTGGGAACGCGGTCAGCTCCTGTACCTTTCCGATGTCGTGGCAGAGCGCCGCGGTGATCAGCAGGTCACGGTGCAGATCCGGGTAATGCTTCGCATAGAAATCACAGATGGCTGCGACCGACAGGGTATGCTCTGCGAGACCGCCGACGTAGCCGTGGTGTACGGACTTTGCGGCAGAGTGCTGCATGAACTCCTTATGGAAGCCTTCATTCTCGAGGAAGATCATATTGAGCAGCTTGTTCAGGTACGGATTTTTCACCGACTTGATCATCTGCTGCAGCTCCTGATCCATCTCCGGGATCGGACGACCGGACACCGGAAGATAATTCTTCGGATCGAAGGAGCCCTCCTTCGCCACGCGGAGGCGCTGGATGCTCAGCTGGTTGCTGCCATTATAAACGGTGACATTGCCCTCGACATAGACGTAGTCGAGTACATCGAATTCTGCGATGCCCGGGGAGTTTGGCTCCCATACCTTCGCATCCACCTGACCGGTGCGATCCTGCAGCGTCACGTTCAGGTACTCCTTACCATTCTTCGTGAGCGCAGCGTTCTTCGTCTTTACGAGGTAGATATCCGCTACCCGCATGCCGTCATAGAAGCTCTCAATAAAGCGCATTCCGCCGTTCTGGGTGGATGCGTTCTGTTCTCTGAAAAACTCGTTAAATTCCATTTATGTATTCTTTCTAATCCATAGCTCTAAATAACACAACGATTTCTCATCGTCGGATGAGGGGTACGGTATCCTCATCGCTTTTTCGTGGAAATCATCACAGGTTCCGGGCGCGTCTATGGATACGCGTCACTGTCGCCCATACTAACACAAGCGAAGGCATCTCGCAACGTTCCATTGCGTCATGCACGTAAAATCCCGGGGTGGGGGAATTAGATAAAGATGGATGGCACTATCCAATAACCGACGGATTTCGAAATCGTGGATACTTTCAGCAACGTTTACCATTTTTGCACACAGAGCTAAAATATCCACGATTTCGAGATAGGGCGCTTATTGGATAGTTTTCCGTAGAATCAGGCATACGCATATATGCGTACTATCCAATCTTCCTCGATTTTTCAAATAGTGGATATGTATTTCGTGCTTCAAAGAAACATATCTTTAAGCAGATATCCAATATAACTTCTTTTTTTAAATACTGGATACCAGACCCCGGAGAGCTCTTATGAAATAAAGCTTTTCGTATCCAATATTTTTGGAATCGCCTAAAAGTGGATACTTCACAATCAATTTCGATGATTATGGTCAAAAAACGTATCCAGTATTTTCAAAATCAAACCATATTAGATAGGAATGTGACAGTATGGGCCGGGAGCCCCTCCGTGCCACCCATTCAGATTTCCATAGTAAAGGGCTATGCGACCGGTACCAGCAACGTCCACCGCGCCACCCATCTGGATCTCCATAGGGCTGCATTGCAAGTTTGTTCGATTTTTTCTGTAAAAAGTCAATTATTAATTGATTAAAAGTTTAGTTATAGTATAATGAATTCCGGCTTAAAAGTTTAGTGATAGCATATTGCAAGTTTAGCAAAAAGTTTAGTGTGTACATGACATGGTTTTGCAGGATTACGATGCGAATCAGCTGGGACGGAAGACGAAATTATCATGTTATACACAGGAAGGGAAGCGCTCATGGCAGCAGAGCAGGTGAACGTCGAGATCGGGCGGAAAATCAAGAATCTCCGGAACCGAAACGGTCTCACGCAGCAGGAGCTGGCGGATCGGACGGAGCTGACGAAGGGCTTTATTTCGCAGCTGGAGCGGGGGCAGGTGTCGCCGTCGGTGGTGACGCTGATGGATCTCATCGAGTGCCTCGGGACGACGCCCGGTGAATTTTTCAAGGAATCGACGCAGGAGCAGATCGTCTTCACTGGAGCAGACTGCTTCGAGAAGGTGGATGAGCAGGGCAACTGCCGTAAGTGGCTGGTGCCGACCGCGCAGAAGTTCGAGATGGAACCCCTGCTGGTTACACTCGCCCCGCATCAGACACTCGAAGAGGATAAGCCGCATACCGGTGAGGAGTTCGGCTATGTCATGAACGGGAAGATCCGGGTGCACTTCGGGGAGGCGGTTTACACGGTGAAGGCCGGAGAGAGCTTCTACTACCGAACGACGCAGGTCCACCGGATCGAGAATCCGAGCGCGAAGCCCGCGAAGTTCCTCTGGATCAGCACGCCGCCGGAGTTTTAAGTTTCAGTTACAGTTCAAGCAAATGGGGACCCGGCTTAGATTTCACCGGTCTCGGAGTACTGTGCCTTCGTTGCCGCCCCTCCGAGTCCCCACTACACTGAACGCATATATTATTTATATATAAAGGGAAAGAATTATGGGAAACGAAACAGTAAAAAGCGAGAACATCATCGAGCTCAGGCATGTGATGCGCCAGTACGACGACAACGGTTTCATCGCCGTACATGATTTTAACCTCGAAGTGAAGCGCGGCGAGTTCGTCACCTTCCTCGGCCCGTCCGGCTGTGGGAAGACGACGACCCTTCGGATGATCGCAGGCTTCGACATCCCGACCTCGGGCGAGATCCTCCTGAACGGAAAGTCCATCACCTCACTTCCGCCATACGAGCGTCCGATCAATACGGTTTTCCAGCGCTATGCGCTTTTTCCGCACATGAACATCTATGACAACATCGCCTTCGGCCTCCGTCAGAAGAAGGTAGCGAAGGACGTCATCGATCGGAAGGTGAAGCGTATGCTGAGCCTCGTCGACCTCGAGGGCTTCGAGGACCGCAGTGTGTCGACCCTGTCCGGCGGTCAGCAGCAGCGTATCGCCATCGCACGTGCACTCGTAAACGAGCCGGAGATCCTCCTCCTCGATGAGCCGCTCGGCGCGCTCGACCTCAAGATGCGTCAGGAGATGCAGATCGAGCTGAAGGCCATGCATGACAAGCTCGGCATCACCTTCATCTACGTCACCCACGACCAGGAGGAGGCGCTCACCATGTCCGACAAGATCGTCGTCATGAGTGAGGGTGAGATCCAGCAGATCGGCACCCCGGAGGACATCTACAACGAGCCGAAGAACGCCTTCGTGGCCGACTTCATCGGAGAGAGTAACATCTTCGGCGGCATCATGACCGGGAAGCTGACCACCCGTTTCTGCGGTGGTGAGTTCGTGTGCGTCGATGATGTCCCGGAGGGCACCCACATCACCGCCGTCGTTCGTCCAGAGGATGTCGAGATCACGAAGCCGGAGAACGGTACCATCCGTGGCGTCGTGACTGCCGTGATCTTCAAGGGCATGCACTACGAAATCACGATCCAGTCCGGAAAGAACGAGATCGTGGCCCGCTCCACGAAGGCGGCCAATGTCGGCGACCGCGTAGGTATATGCCTGGAGCCGGACGGCATTCACATCATGATCGCAGAGGATCATACGAATACCTTCCAGGTAGATATCAACAAGGACTATCGTCTCGAGTACAACGGCCAGCTGCTCCACGCGAGCCTCACGAAGCTCATCAAGGGTGGCAAGCGTCAGGAGGACGGTACCATCATCGACGCGAACGGTGAAGTCATCGACCTCAGCCGTATCCGCGTCATGGCGTCCATCCAGCCGGAGGACATCGACATGACCGATAACCAGGAGGAGGGTCTCATCCAGGGCAACATCAGTAACCTGATCTACCTCGGATCCCACTACCTCTACATCATCCACACCGAGCTCGAGCAGGACTTCGCCGTCTACGATGAGGACCTCTGGAACATGGGTGACCGTGTCGGACTCATCATGCCGACCGAGAAGATGAGCTTTACGATCAAGAAGTAGAAAGGAGCCGATCTATGCGTTTCTCCAGAAAAAATCTGGGCATCCCGTATATGCTCTTTTTGATTCTGTTTGTGATTGCACCGCTGGCGGTGCTGTTCTACTATGCCTTCACGAACGGCTCCGGACAGTTCACGCTGATGAACTTCATCGGCTTTTTCACGAATCCGAACACCGTGGGCACCCTGTTTTACAGCCTCGCGATCGCTGCAGTGACGACCATCGTCTGCGTCCTGCTGGCGTATCCGCTCGCGTACATCCTCGCGACCAGCCACTTCCGCGCGAAGTCGGTCATCGTGATGATCTTCGTGATGCCGATGTGGATCAATTTCTCACTGCGCATCACGGCACTGAAGGAGGTGCTGACCTTCCTTGAAGGCAACCTCGCGATGCATCCGTTTCTCAATGCGGTCATCGGTATGAGCTATGATTTCCTGCCGTTTATGATCCTTCCGATCTATACGACGATTTCACGACTCGACCACTCCCTGCTGGAGGCCGCCGCTGATCTCGGCGCGGATGAGAAGACGGCGTTCTGGAAGGTGACCCTGCCGCTCTCGATGCCGGGCGTCGTCAGCGGTATCTCGATGGTTTTCCTGCCGGCGATGACGAACTATGTTGTGCTCGACATGCTGTACAACAGCACCTATATCATGGGATCGCTCATCGGAAGCTACTTCTCTGCGTACAACTGGCACGGAGGCTCCATGATCGCACTGATCCTGCTGGCATTTATCTGCCTCTTCACCCTGCTGACCGGCACGGGTGAGGACGACCACCGGAGAGGAGGCTCGGTACTGTGATGAAAAAGCTCTGGAAATCCATATTTTTCGTGGCGATGCTGCTCCTTCTGTATCTGCCGATCCTGATCCTCGCCGTCTACAGCTTCACCGACGCCACGACGATCGGTACGATCCGCGGCTTCTCCCTTCAGAACTATGTGACCCTCTTCACGACCGAGGAGCTTCGGACGATGATCTTCGGTACCCTGACCCTGGCCGTCACCTCGGCGCTGATCGCGACCATCCTCGGCAGCCTCGGTGCCATCGGCGCCTTCTACTCGAAGGAGCGCGTGAAGACCGCGATGAGCACGATGAACCAGATTCCGGTCATCAATGCCGACGTCGTGACCGGCTTCTCCATCTGTGTACTGATGGTCGTCGTCATGCGCATCAGCAAGGATACCTACATCCCGCTGCTCATCGGCCATGTGACCCTGAGCGCACCATTTGTGTTCCTGAATGTCATGCCGAAGATCCAGCAGATGGACTCCAGCCTCTATGAGGCCGCGCTCGACCTTGGGGCCACTCCGTTCCGCGCGCTGAAGCAGGTCGTGATCCCGCAGATCATGCCGGGCATCGTCTCCGGCTTCGGCCTCGCCATCACCCTGTCCCTCGACGATTACTTCATCGCGACCTACACGAAGCCGGCGATGTTTGATACCATCAGCACCTACGTCGTGAACGCGACGAAGGGTTCCCAGACGACGATCAAGACCGCACTCTGGGCCCTGTCGACGGTGATTTTCCTCATCGTGATTCTGGTGGTGGCCGTCGGAAACTACCGTGCCATCCAGGAGGAGAAGAGAAAGGAGCCGGTACATGGATAAACTGTTTACATCCTATCGCAGGTCAATGCTTCCATCGGGCACGCGCCGGACAGTACACGGCATGCGCCAGACAGTCGGCGATCGCAGCCGGAAGCCGCTCGCCCTTCTCACGGCGGGGTGCCTCGCACTGAGTTCCTTCCTTCCATCGCTCGGCACCCTCGAGGCCTTCGCTGCCCCGAAGTCCGACGATACCATCACGCTGCGCGTCTGCAACTGGGAGGAGTACATCGACCAGGGCGGGTGGAACGCTGATGAAGTCATTGACCTCCCAAGCGGGGATATCCTCGGTGAAAATTCGCTGGTGAAGGACTTCGAGGACTGGTACCAGGAGACCTACGGCCAGAAGGTGAAGGTCGAGTACTCCACCTTCGGTACCAACGAGGATCTCTACAACATGCTGACCCTCGGCGACACCTACGACCTCATCTGCCCGTCCGAGTACATGTTCATGAAGCTGATCAGTGAGGGCAAGGTTCAGCCGCTTTCTGAGCACTTCTTCGACACGACGGACGAGCATAACTACTACATCAAGGGCGTGTCCCCGTATCTTCGAAAGATCTTCGAGGACCACGAGATCCACGGCGAGCCATGGAGTCGCTATGCCGCCGGCTATATGTGGGGCGTCACCGGCATCGTGTATAACCCGGAGCTGATGACCCGTGAGGAGGCCTCCACCTGGGATGTGCTGACGAATCCGAAGTTCCGGAAGCGCGTCACCATCAAGGACAGTGTGCGTGAGTGCTACTTCGCCGCGGTCGGTGCGCTGAACCACGACGAGCTGACGAGTGAAGCCTTTCTCGCGGATCCGGACTATAAGGAGAAGCTGGAGAGCCACTTAAACGACACCTCGCCGGAGATGATCGATCGTGTGCAGGACTGGCTGCAAGGCATGAAGGACAATGTCTACAGCTTCGAGGTCGATTCCGGAAAGGCAGACATGGTCACCGGAAAGGTGGCGGGCAATTACCAGTGGTCCGGCGATGCCGTCTATACCATGGATCAGGCCGAGGAGGATGGCTACGAGCTCGAATTTGCGATGCCGGATGAGGCGTCCAACATCTACTTCGATGGCTGGATCATGCTGAAGAACGGCATCCATGATGATCCGGCGAAGCAGCAGGCGGCCGAGGCGTGGATCAATTTCCTGTCCCGCCCGGATAACGCAATCCGGAACATGTACTACATCGGCTACACCTCCTTCGTATCGGGTGGTGATGATCCGCGTATCCTTGAGTACCTCGACTGGAACTACGGCGCGGAGGAAGGCGAGGAGGACACCGTACCGTACGATGTGACCTACTTCTTCACCGGCGACGACGAGACCGTAGATCCGGATTATGTGCTGACCGTTCCGGAGGAGCAGACCCGCCGGCAGCTCGGCGCACAGTATCCGAGCACCGAAAACATCCACCGCACCTGCATCATGCAGTACTTCGATGATGCGAAGAACCAGGCGATCAACAGCATGTGGGTCAATGTGCGTTGCTATAATGTTGAGCACATGCCATGGTGGGGCTGGTGCCTCGCGGTCGCGGCCCTCGGCGGCATCCTCTGGCTTTCGGTACAGAAGATCCGGCGTGTGAAGAGAGAAGAATAAAATTTATGGAAAAAAATCAGCAGTTTCAGGTAAAGATTACAGATTACTCCAGTGAGGGACTCGGCATCGGAAAGACCGAGGGCCAGTTCGTCTGGTTCATCAAGGATACGGTCATCGGTGATGAGGTCATCGCCGCCGCGACGAAGGTGAAGAAGCATTACGGCTTCGCCCGCCTCGTGAAGCTCGTTACGCCGAGCCCGGCGCGGGAGACCCCGGCCTGCCCGATCGCCCGTCAGTGTGGCGGCTGCCAGCTCCAGCAGATGCGCTACCCGGCACAGCTCCACTTCAAGCAGGAGAAGGTCTACAACAACCTGCTTCGCATCGGCGAGGTGCCGCAGGCGCTTCTCGATGAGGTCTTCCAGCCGATCGTCGGCATGGAGAGTCCGTTCCGATACCGGAACAAGGCGCAGTACCCGATCCGCCGTGACAAGTCCGGAAAGATCATCGCCGGCTTCTACGCCGGCCGGACCCACGACGTCATCGCCTGCGACGACTGCCTCCTCGGCGTCGAAGAAAATAAGGCGATACTGGAAGCCATCGTCACCTGGATGGAGGACTACAGCATTGATCCATATGACGAGAAGAGCGGCGAAGGCCTCGTGCGTCATGTACTCTGTCGCAAGGGCTTCCGCTCCGGCCAGCACATGGTCTGCCTCGTCATCAACGGCACGAGCCTCCCGCACCAGGAGGCGCTGGTGGAGAAGCTCTGTGGGCATGGTGGACAGACGGGCGCGGCAGCAGAGCTGCGCAGCGTTGATTCCGCAGATACGGTGGAAAACGGCGAAAATGTGTCGGATGGCCGCGCTGCGGATGTGGATAAAGCAGCGGATGACAGGAACGGATGTGCGAAGGAGTGCCCGCATGTGGACAGCCTGAGCTTCTCCGTGAACATGGAAAATACAAATGTGATTATGGGGACGAAGATCGTGCATCTCTATGGCCCTGGATATATCGAAGATTCCATCGGCGAGGTCCGCTTCCGCATCTCACCGCTCAGCTTCTACCAGGTGAACCCGGTGCAGACCGAAGAGATGTACGGCGCGGCGCTCGAATTCGCCGACCTTCAGGGCACGGAAAATGTTTGGGATCTCTACTGCGGTATCGGTACGATCTCCCTTTTCTTAAGCCAGAAGGCGAAGCAAGTCTATGGCGTCGAGATTATCCCGGAGGCCATCGAGGATGCCCGCCAGAACGCGACGCTGAATGGCATCACGAACGCAGAGTTCTACGTCGGTGCGGCCGAAGAAGTGCTCCCGGCCTGGTATGAAGCACACCCGGACGAGTGCATTGACGTCGTCTGTGTCGACCCGCCACGAAAGGGCTGCGATGAGAAGGCCCTGAACACCATCGTCCAGATGGCTCCGGAAAAGCTCGTGTACGTGAGCTGCGACTCCGCCACCCTCGCCCGCGACGTGAAGTACCTCCGCGCCGCCGGCTATGAGCTCCGCCACGTCCGCCCGGTGGATAACTTCCCGGAAACGGTACATGTGGAGACGGTAGCTCTTTTAACTAAAAAGTGACTTAGGAAAGAAAAAAAGAGAGACTTCCGGGTTGAGATGGAAGTGCCGATTAGTCCTGATATGCATAAGGATTATTTGGAATGAAAAGAAGCAGGACAATGGGAGATGAGACCCAATGCCCTGCTTCTTGGTTATTTGGAATGAACGGTAGTGTATTTCTGATTTTTGCTTTTGGGCTTGTCTGGAAACATCATTTCAAGTTTACCAGAAGATAATAAAGGCTTGAGGTAATATTTGCTGAAGTGAGAACGGCTGGAAACATCAATATATGCTTGCATTTCATCTCGACTTTTAGGATCTGCACAAAATTTCAATAGCAAGTTTTGCTTGCTGATCACAGATGTATCATGCGCGGCATCATGTGCTGTATCATGTGCGGCATCATGTACGGAAGCACCGCACATGTTGTAGTTTACATTTTTCAAGATGACTCTGAAATCTGTCGCTGTTGAGGAAAATTCAGGCTTATATGCCGCTGTGTATCCAGGCAGCTTTTCAGTTTCACTGACGATTTTGCGCAGGCCACTTCCACGGCGTTCCATGTACTTCATACGGTGGAACAGGTCAGCAATCACAGGGTTTCGTCGCATCGAACGAATACTGTAAATATTGTATTCCTGAATTGAGCCGCCGCCAAACATGCCGCCAGGAGATGTGATTTCCACCCGATCATCAAACATATCAATATGGATTTCGCTGCCAAGCACAATATAATCACGATGGATAAGCGCATTGACAAGAGCCTCAGTCACAGCTCGTTCAGCATAATCCGGCTTGTCTACACGATACTGTGCCTCTTTGACAAAACGGACTTTGGAATTATTGCGAATAAATTCACTGCCGCTTTTCAGTAGATAAATCAGATTCCCTTCGTATTCTTTATCGTCCAGCGCATCATCAAAGATAGAGCCTTTTTCCAAGCCGTTCCACCGGGTACAGAACATACGGGAGTTATAAACTGTGTGCTGATCGGTCATGAGCTTTCCGGCATTGGTCAGGAACCCATTTTTGTCAGCCAAACCGAAAGAGACATAATCGGATGACTCGAAGCGGAGGCCGGTTCGTTCCAGATAGGTTGCCTCCAGGAGTGTGAAGCTGTAATCCTTTTTCACAGCTTCTGTTGTTAAGGTGTCAAAGGACTGATTGGTTCCCTTTAAGATCAGTTCATTCACAATGTAATCCGGTGCAATTACGCTTTCATTTCCAACACGGATATATGCTTCCATCACTCCGTCTGCCTTGTAATAGTATGGGGTGCTGCGGCCAGGAGAAACCTCCAGAGCCAACAGGTTTTTACCATCTTCCTGCAATGGCTTTAAGATAAACTGCGGTAATGGTGTGATACGTTCTTTGATTAAGCGGCTGATCGCTTCAGCATCCTTTTGAACATCGGACAAGCCGATAGGCTCCCGGTCATCAGAGACTCCGAAAAACAGAGTGCCGCCGATTCCATTGGAAAAGGCACTGACACTTTTTAACCAGCTTTTTGGCTTTTTTGTTTCGAGAGCAACTTTGAAATCACATTCTGTTGCTTCGGCAATGAGCTGTTCTATCATAGAAATCCCTTCTTTGAGGTTGTAGAATGACCTTTTTGATTATACCTAGCGGAGAAAGTTATTGCAATGATAGAAGCAAAGAGCTCAGCGAAGGAGCAAAGGATCGTCCTTCGGAATGATCTTTTGCTATTTGACATTGGGGCCAGGCACCGTTAAGTTTTTGTTAAAATATTCTAAACTCGAGTTTATGGTGCCTGGCCCCAATGCGCATATCCCGATGTGGGATCTCTACTGCGGTATCGGTACGATCTCCCTTTTCTTAAGCCAGAAGGCGAAGCAGGTCTATGGCGTCGAGATTATCCCGGAGGCCATCGAGGATGCCCGTCAGAACGCGGCGCTGAATGGCATCACGAACGCAGAGTTCTACGTCGGTGCCGCCGAAGAAGTGCTCCCGGCCTGGTATGAAGTACATCAGGACGAGCGCATTGACGTCATCTGCGTCGACCCGCCACGAAAGGGCTGCGATGAGAAGGCCCTCAACACCATCGTCCAGATGGCTCCGGAAAAGCTCGTGTACGTGAGCTGCGACTCCGCGACCCTCGCCCGCGACGTGAAGTACCTCCGCGCCGCCGGCTATGAGCTCCGCCATGTCCGCCCGGTGGATAACTTCCCGGAAACGGTACACGTCGAGACGGTAGTATTGATGTCAAAGGTCAAAGAATAATAGCCGTGAAAGCCCAGTAATACTGCGGTTTTCGGGCAATTGGGAAAATTTGGCATCGGGCAAAGCGAACGCTTCTCGGTAACTTATCCAAAGGCAGATCGGGTCAAAAAGTGTGAGAGTTGAGTTGCCACGATAGATGTTACTATGTTGAGTTGCCGAGTTAGATGTTGGGGTAGTTGTGGCTGTGAGATAGATGTTACTTGTTGAGTGATGAGCGAAAAATTATTAAGGGAGGAGAGACTATAATTGACAGAAATTGAATATAGAAAACTACTCATTGATTCAGTGCGTGCCGGAGATTACCCTGAAAAAGATGGGCTGCTTGAATTGTTGAATATTTGCTCATTAAGGTTTGAAAAGACTAATGTTTTTACCAGAAACTTATGGAATCATTTCCAAGAGTATATTCATATTTGTATCGTTCCGGAGAAGATGATTGAGTTAAAGAAACACGCCGATTATCTTAAAAAAATGATATATGAGATCTATCCTCCAAACGATGATTATGAGCTGTGGGGAGTGGAGATTAAACCGGGAGCTATGCCTGACACTGAAGATATTAGTCAAGAAATACTATTTGAAAATATCAGGAATCAGATTATTGAGGAGATCCGTGCTGCAAAATATATGATCTGGATTTCTGTGGCTTGGTTTACAGATCCGGTTTTATATCAAGAATTAGGTCAGTTTACAAGGAACTACACGCAGACCGTGAAACGGGCTGCTGACAACAAACGGCGCTATGCTCCCGGCTGGGTGCATAGCACCTGTTTGTTGCGGGGGTTTCCAAAGGGGGCAGCGCCCCATTTGGCACACGACTTTGCGGAGCAAAGTGTAGTGTGTTATACGCTCTGTCGGCGTTGCCCTGAAAATACCGTTGCCGCCGGGGAGGGCAAGGGCATTTGACGCGGCAGGAAAGCAGGGCTTTGTTTGGGGCTGGTAAGCCGGAAACAAAGGGCTGATTTCAGCAGCAGACAGGGCGTATTATGAAAGCCCCCGTCCCTCGTCCTCCGCCCCCGGCCTATGGGACAAAAAGTCCCAAAGCTCTGGACACCGTGACCAGATGTGTGGCCACACTCCGGGAAAAGTAGCAGGACGGCAGGAAACCGTCAAGGCTGAAATGAATGGGCTGACGCCCGGCCTTGACCGTTCCCCGCCGCCCCGCTGGATGGGTGGACAAGGTGGCCAATCCCTAAAAGTGTTTGGCCGCACTCGTTCATTTTGGGGCCTTTCTTCTCCCAAAATTGAAATGGGCGGGAAAGCCCTAAAATGGCTTTGCTACTGCCCGTAAGAGATGGAAAAACAAGATGGAAAACAAGGTTAAAAATGGTTGACAAGTCTATCGGATGTGTGTTATACTGTGCGACAGTTTGAGATTGGAAGGAGGCTTACGTGTGTTAATTTGTGTACGCTAATAAGCAATAAAAAGTAGAAGTACCTTTCCACATGATGGTGGGCTTTTTTGCGTGCGTATGCAAAGGAACACGTAGGTTTGACACGAGCAGTCTTTGAACTGTATCGTGGTGTTTTTTCGTGCTTTGTTGTTATGCAGGCGTCTGCCCTCTCTGTGGGACAACGCCTGCTTTTTATTGCAGAAACAAAGGAACAATGCAATAAAAAAGGAGGTTCGCATTATGACCCAAAACAACAATTCATGGAGAAAAACTTATTTTACACTTCTTGCCGGACAAGCAATATCCTTTATTAGCAGCGGTATTTTGCAAATGGCCATTATCTTTTATTTGGTTGCGAAAACTAATTCTGCAATCATATTGACGGCGGCAACACTGATTGGATTTTTGCCGCAAGCCTGTTTAGGCCCGTTTGCAGGTGCTTTTGTTGACCGGCACAGCCGTAAAAGCGTAATGATTGGTGCGGATTTGATAATTGCCGCCGCTGGCGGTATTCTGGCGCTGGTGGCGTTTTACATGGAATTGCCCGTATGGTCTATTATGGTTGTCCTGTTAATCCGAAGTGCGGGAACTGCTTTTCATTCTCCAGCATTCAGCGCAGCAACACCTATGATTGTGCCAAAAGAGGAACTTACAAAATGCGCTGGTTACACGCAGACCATGCAAGCAGTAAGTGCGATTATCAGTCCAGCTGCCGCAGCGTTTTTATATGCTGTTTGGCCTCTTAATGCAATTATATTGTTAGATATTGTGGGTGCAATCCTTGCCTGTGTGACTGTTGCGATTTCGTCCATACCAACGCCTGAACTATGTCCAGAAACGAAAAGACAACAGTTTTTACAGGATATGAAAGAGGGGTATGTGGTATTAAAGCAAAACAGGGGCCTCTTTGCTCTGCTCTGGATTGGTGTAATTTATATGTTCTTTTATATGCCAATCAGTACGCTTTTTCCTCTCATCTGTATGTCATACTTCAAAGGAACACCGGCCCATGCCTCTGCCGCTGAAATTGCTTTTGCGGTTGGTATGCTGCTTGGCGGAGTCATTCTGAGCATTTGGGGCGGTTTTAAGAAACGGCGGTACACCATCGGTCTTTCCGTTCTCCTGATGGGCGTTAGCAATATGCTCTCCGGGCTTTTGCCGCCAGACGCATTTCTTGTCTTTGTTGTGTGCTGTACTGTTATGGGAATTTCCGCTCCATTTTACGGTGTGCAAAATGCGATTTTTCAAGAAACGGTCAAACCAGAATATCTGGGGAGAGTTTTTTCTCTACTGACAAGCGCCGCTTCCCTCGCCATGCCGTTTGGCCTTGTCATTTCCGGGCCTCTGGCGGAGCGGCTGGGAGTTGAGAAATGGTTTGTCATTTGCGGAATTGGCATTATCATCGTTGCGCTTGCCGTATTTTTACTACCCGGTTTGAGAGAGATTGACAATACGCAATAATCAACTGCACCTTTTTCTATTACTAAACAAAATGCCTGGATGGTGGTTCTGAAAAACCAGAACCGCCGTTCAGGCATTTTTTATCTTCGTCCTCTCTGCGGTTTTGGATTCTTCAGCAAGTCGGATTTTTCCGCAATCTTTTTCAGCCACTTCCGTTCTTCTACTGACAGCTTCCTAAAATTCAGCTTGAGCCGTTTGCAGATAAACGCCAAGTACGCTTGTTCCGTGTCGCTGTCCTGGCTGACGATTTCACCAGCAGTTTCCAGCATTTCTTTTAGCGGGTTATCCTCTGGGACGCTGAAAAAATCGTCCTTGTGTGTTTCCCGCAGAGCAAGGGCAATCCCGTTTATGTCCCGTTGTATCACATAGCGGCAAAACTCGTCCTCATCAATATGGGCGGTGATAAGCTGTCTTAACTGCGTATCACTCATGCCAGGATTATGCTTTTTTATAACAGTTGCGCTCATCGTGTCCACTATGGCGTTTGCACCCTGCGCCTGTTTCAGTGCCGTTCCGTTCACATAGATTTCAAGGTCAGCCATCAGCCGGGGGAAATCCGGGTGCGCCGCCAGCTCACACAGCAGGGTATTGTCTATCCTCCCGCTTTTCAGCAGGTCAATCATTTCATCACTCAAACGCAGGTCTGCAAGATCGGCGTTTGGGTGATTTTTCATTTCAGACAGCCCCAGCAGATAATCAGCGGTCACACCGTAAAACTTCGCCAGCCGGATAAGGGCATAGTGGCTGATGTCCTTGAAGTCTTCCGTTTCGTAACTGCCCAGCGCAGACTTGGAAAGCCCGGTCTGCTCCGCAAGCTGCCCCAGCGTCAAGCCACGCTCCACACGTAGGTCTTTTAATCGCTCTTGTATGGATAAAGACATATTCACCCTCCTTGCTAGCTCAACGAAAGAGAAGCCGTTATGCTATGTACTATGCTCATAGCATAACGGCATAGGCATTTACAGTTTTATTTTACCATTTACTCAAGAAAAAACAGCAAGGACTGGTTATAGAAATTGCTCTCGATGATTGTGATAGAAATCATAATGCGGAATTTTCATTAGAAGATGACTTCCCGGTTTACTGGATAACGGTTCAATCTTACTATCAGAATATTATGCATGAGAAATTCTGCGTGATAGACCTATATACATCAATACATGGGACTTTTAACTGGACGAAAGCTGCAAATTATAACAAAGAGCATATTAGTATTGATAAGAATCATTCAACAGCAACTGCTTTTGCAGATGAATTTATGAAATTAAAGAATAAAAAAGTTTGGAATTCATAAGAGATAGCTCCCCATCACTGGAAATCCAGTGGCGAGGAGCCTTTTTATGCTTCGATTTCGATTGCAAGCCCGGATTTGAATTCCACGGTGAAGTGGTCGGTAAAAACGTTTACCTTCTTGATGAGCTTTTTTACCAGAGCCTCATCAAACTCCGTGATGTCAGTTTTCTGTTTGGCGATGAAGCTTTGCAGCTCCTTGATTCGGTTCATGGTCTCTTCCCGGTGGTGGCTGTCAACTTCGGACTGTTCCTTCTGCTCCCGGAGGCGGAAAATCTCATCGGCGATGGCGTCGTAGTCCTGCTTGTTGTTTGCCTTCTTGATAAGCTCTTTTTGCAGTTCTTCCAGCCGAGCTTGGATGCCGTCCGGCGAGAGGGTGTCAGCGCTGACTACAGCCTTGGCGATATTGGCTTGCAACTGTTTTAGGAAGGTATCGCTCTCAGTCAGAATCTGATTGATGGCTTTGACCGTGACTTCCTGAAGCAGGAGCTCATTTACTGTCCGGTTGGTGCAGTTCATTTCTGCCGAGCTCGGCTCCAAGCGGCTGATGCAGCGCCAGACGATAGACTTGCAGCCGTGATTGTTCCAGTGGACACGTCGGTAAAGCTCACCGCAGTCACCGCAGAAAATCATCTGGGCAAAACAGTGATTGCAGGAGAAGCCTCGTTTCTTTCCGGTCGGGCTGATGTGAACTGCCCGGCGACGGACAAGCTCGGCCTGCACCTGCATGAAGAGGTCTTTCGGAATGATCGCTTCGTGGTCGCCTTCAACGTAGTATTGAGGTACGGTGCCGTTGTTCTTGATGCGCTTCTTCGTCAGGAAGTCTGTGGTGTAGGTCTTTTGAAGCAGCGCGTCACCCATATACTTCTCGTTTCGGAGAATCTTGTTGATGGTGCTTGTGTGCCATTTTTCTTTTCCTGCGCCGGTTAAAATGCCGTCAGCCATAAGACCGGAAGCAATCTTGTCCATGCTGGAGCCTTCGAGGTATTCCCGGTAGATGCGTTTTACGATCTCGGCCTGTTCCGGATCAATGACAAGGTTGCCGTTCTCATCCTTGGTATAGCCGAGGAAGCGGTTGTGGTTAACCTGAACCTTGCCCTGCTGATAGCGGTATTGAAGGCCGAGCTTTATGTTCTCGCTCATTGATTGGCTTTCCTGCTGAGCAAGGCTCGCCATGATCGTAAGGAGCACCTCGCCTTTGGCATCCAGCGTGTTTATGGATTCCTTCTCGAAATAGACCGGAATGTTCTTGTCCTTGAGCTGCCGGATGTATTGGAGGCAGTCGAGAGTGTTTCGGGCAAATCGGCTGATGGACTTGGTGATGATCATGTCAATGTTTCCGGACATGCACTCGTCAATCATGCGGTTGAACTCGTCACGCTTTTTGGTGTTGGTACCGGATATGCCATCGTCCGCAAATATGCCTGCCAGTTCCCAGTCGGGATTCTTCTGGATGTACTCCGTGTAATGCGTGACCTGCGCCTCATAGCTGGTTTCCTGTTCGTCGGAATCCGTGCTGACGCGGCAATAGGCTGCGACGCGGAGCTTTTTCTGCTCGGATTGTTTTACCGTGTTCCCGACCTGCCTTTTGGCCGGGATGACCATAACATTTCCCATTAGATCGCCTCGCTTTCAATGAGGCTGTACAGATACTCTGCCTGTAGCCTCGGATCTTCGTATTCTTTCTCCGCTTCTGCAAACCAGAAGTGTGTCGGAACCTTTATAGGCTTTGAGCTTTTCAGAAGGTTCAGCCTTCCGAGCTTACCGGCACGTTCCAGACGAATCGCTTCTGCCTTGTCGAAGGTCTCCTGATCGATGATTGCCGGGTAGAAGTCATCGCCGAGGTAGTGCCTGTTTTGCATCAGACGCTTTGCTGAGCTGTGGTAGGCCTCGATACCTGCCTCGATGGCAGCTTTTGACTGTGCCATTCCGGCGAGGTAATTCTCGTATAGGTTCCTGATTTTGGCGGCTTCATCTTCGTTAATCACAGCGCAGCCGTTTTCAATTCTGTATCCGTATGGTGTATGTCCCATGCCCTCACTTCCTTTCCCTGAGCGTTAGACCGCACTTCAGTTCAAACCGGATATCGTTTCTGGAATGAACGATGATGCGTTTTACATATCTGTCAAATAAGTCTTTGTCGAACTCCTGAAGCATGGCGCTCTTTTCTGCGAAATGAATCAGTGCTGTGGTTTCGGTGACTTTGTTTACATCTCCGGAAACTTCATTCTTCAGGGCTTCAATCTCATCCCGGAAGCTGTCCGCTTGAGAAAGCAGTTCGTTTGTTTCCTGACTGTAGAGCACCGGATCAATGATGCCCTGCGTCATGAGCATTGTAAGAGTCTCGCGCTTTTCGGTATTTTGCGCCAGAAGGGTTTGAATCTGCTGAATACGATGAAGAGAATCATCTGACGATGATGTTTTCAATGATTCTAAGTAAGGCTTCAGGATTTGCCGGTGTGAAAAAATCAGCTTGTTCAACATCGTGGTGAATGCCTGCTTCAGCGCATCGTCTTTTACAAATAGCATGTGGCACCTATCCTTGTCTTTGATATGGGTGTTGCAGCACCACGCGATGTATTTGTGATCGGTGCAGCTATGAATCCGGCGCTTGAAGGTGTCGCCGCATTCACCGCAGATGATCTTGCCGGAGAAAGCATATCGGTTTTGGTATTTATCGGTACCCTTTGTCACGCCTTTTTCGGATGCCCGCTGACTTATAAAAGCTTTTGCTGCCTCAAAATCATCCCGACTGATGATAGGCTCGTGGTGATCCGTGACCATGTATTGCGTCTGCTCGCCGTGGTTGTTGTGTCGGACAAATTGTGAATCGGAATAGGTTTTCTGGAAAAGGCAGTCGCCGACGTATTTCTCGTTTGAAAGCATGCCGCGAATGGTTGTGGCTGTCCAGCGTCCGCCTCGCTTGGAAGAAACGCCGCGCCGGTTCAGGTCATCCGCGATGGCGTGGGTGCCTTTGCCGGAGAGTAGCGACGCGAAGATTTCTTTTACCACAGCCGCCTGCTCAGGGTTGATTACCATTTGTTCGCCGTCCCAATCATATCCGTAGGGTGGGTAGCTGCATTTGAAGGTTCCGTTTTCGAAGCGCTTCTGAATTGACCACTTGCTGTTTTCCGAAATGGAAACAGACTCGCCTTCAGCCATGCTGGAGAGGATTGCCAGAAAAAGCTCGCTCTCCATCGAGCCGGTGTTGATGTTCTCTTTCTCGAAGAAGATAGGAATGTTCAGGTCGAGCAATTTTCTGACCAGCTCCAAGCAGTCCGTAGTGTTTCTGCTAAAGCGGCTGATGGACTTCGTAACAATGAAGTCAATCCTACCGGCTTTGCAGTCGCCGATGAGCCGCATGAGCTCCGGGCGCTTATCTTTCTTAGTGCCGGTGATGCCCTCATCGTAGTAGAGGCCTGCGAACTCCCAGTCATCACGGGAAGTGATGTAGTTCTCGTAGTGAGTCTTCTGAGCCTCAAGACTTTCAAGCTGTGCATCGGAATCTGTGGAGACGCGGCAGTAGGCGGCTACCCTGATCTTCTTGAGCTTGACTTTTGTGTTCGCTGCTTCCGCGATTTTTGTTACTTTTTTCAAGGGAAGTCCCTCCTTTCCGTACGTCTATACATCACTCTAAAGCCGCTACATATCAAGGTATTTCTGGCATTATTTCCGCGAACAAGGGAGAGAAAGTTTCCCGATTGATGGCGGTTAATTTGTTGAATTCAGCCACAGAAATCAGACCGTCATTGAGCATCTTTTTGGCAATGTCCTGCGCTCGGCTATAGTCCAGATCGCCCTGAATCCGCTCCTGTGTAAAATATCCAGATTGAATATATGTATTTTCGTTTGGCATAACATATCCACCTCCAGTTTCCACTGGAGATTGCAGGCTGTTTTGAGCGGAGGAAAATAAAAAAAACTGCGGGCATTCCGAAGAACACTCGCAGGCATGCAGATTGGGTATTCAGTTATTTCACTCTGATCTTCCAGCCGGTCAGGATCAGGTTTACGTTTTTGATGAGCGTTGGATTGAGTTTTTGAATCGCAGAAACACTGGTGTCATACTTTTGGGCGATGGAAGAGAGGGTATCGCCGCTTTTCACGGTATAGAAAACAGCAGATTCACTCTTTGCTTTCACCAGAGCGTTGACTTTGGCCTGCACGGCAGAATAGTCATATCTGGCAGCAGTGAGGCGGTTTTTGCGGTCGGTACCGTTTCCCCATTTGCCGTCCAGCACTTCCTTGGCGAGCTCGTCCACGGTCTTTCCCGGAGCGACCGGATCAGGAGTGACGGAGCCGGTATTGTACTTCGGTACGCCATAGCCACGGATGTTCTTTCCATCAACCTGCAGAGAGCGTCTGCTGACAGAATCGCTCTTATTTCCTTCAATGATGGTGAGGGTCTTGCCTGAAACAGCCTCGACGATACCGACGTGATCCGGCCAGCCGGTGTTGTCTCCGGAACCAGAATCCTGCCAGTCATAGAAGATGACATCGCCGGGAGAAGGGAGATAGGCATCATTCTCCACCCACTCACCGAGTTTCTGGAAAAGGGTGACCATCTGGCCGCAGCCGCATTCGTTCGGAATGATATCGGTCAGGTCGCACTTGATGGCGAGGGCTGAGACAAAGGTAGCACACCATGCGTCCGTGTATTTCACGGCATATCCTCTGGCGAGGGGCTTGTGGCTGTTATAGACATCAATAATTTCTCTATGGCTGCCGTCGGATTCCTTCTTTCCAAGCCATGCTCTTGCTTGTGCGATGATCTGGTCACGCTGGGAGCTTGTCGCTGGAGCAGGGGTGTTGTCGTCAAAGGCATCCTTCGTATAGCCGTTGAAGCCGCCACTCTTGATGATGGCGGGATAATCCACATAGCCATAGTCCAGATCTACGTTGCCGCTGATGCCATCGACAGAGCCTTTGGAAGAATACTGCCAGATGCCGTATTTGCCCTTATAGGAACACTTGCTGGTATACTGCGCTACCCAGTGAGCGTAAGGCGTGAGCTTGGAGTCGCCCATGCGCTCTTTGAAACCGGAAACAGCGGAGCCGTAAACACCGACAAAGTATCCGGCGGATTCCATTGTCTCGCAGAAAGCAATGGTGGCCTCCGTGATACCGACCTTGGCAGAAGCAGGTTGTGCTTCATTATCCATGTAGACCGGGTATTCAAGCCGTTTTCCCTTCAGGATTTTCAGAAAGCGCTCTGCATCAGCTTTTCCGGCGGCAGCGGTCACGCAGTCCTTACCGACAAAATAATATGCGCCGATAGGAATACCGGCTGCTTTCGCACCTTTGTAATTTGCTTCCCACTTACTATCCGTATAAAAACCGGCATCGGAGCCGCCAGCTTTGATGATGGCAAACTCGATACCGGCCTTTTTGACCTTGTTCCAGTCAATGTTTCCCTGCCAATGGGATACGTCAATTCCTTTATTCATCATGCTTGTGTTCCTCCTCACTGTCGCGGTCGTGGAGCTGCTCTAAAACCGCTTTCAATTTCTCAGGGATAGGTAGTCCGAGATGAGCGGAGTTTTCTGTCAGAGACAGACCCTCATTGGACAAATAGAAAAAGATGATCGCCGTTCTGAGCACTCCCGGCTGGCCGAGCACCTGAACATCAACGACGTTTCCAATGCCGACAAGCACGAAGATGAGCACTTTGCGGCAGATACCTTTGAAGCCCACTTCGCTGGACAGCTTCTTATCGACGATGGCGCACATAACACCAGTGATATAGTCGCAGACAGCAAAGATAATCAGGGCAATCAGCAGCCCGTCACATCCTCCAAGGAAGTAGCCCAGCCATCCTCCGACAGCGGCAAAAGCTAATTGAATAGAGTTCCAGAATTCTTTCATGTTGTGATTCCTCCTTTTTCTTGGCATGAAAAAAGCAGCTGCCGCCTTGGCGCTGCCTAATTCCGAGTTACAGGTTATAGTATTCTTTTGGCTTCCCGCCGCTACCGATGCGTGCGGAGTAGGAATACAAAGTGTTGAAAATGGTGTCCGTATCATCATAGCGGTCAACCAGCTTATAGCACGAGACATATGGGTCAAAGTATCTCAGGTCTTCTGGCTCGATATATGCTGACTGCTGTTTCCCTTTTGACAGAAGCGCTGTGCAGCTTGAACAGACGTGTTCAGATTCCTTGGCGTAGTTTTCCGGTGTATCGCCTTTAAGAAACCAGTGCTCGTCATGCCATTTGCAGTCATGGTAGCAGGCGCTGTTTGCAATCATGGTGTACTGATAGCCGGTCGGGAGCTGTTGCAGAGCTTCCAGATGCCGGGCAAACCAGTGGAACAATACAATCCGGTCATACATGGAATAATCACCGGTTTGAAGCTCGGATAGGGTCAGCGCCCGCGTGATGGATAACGTAAGCCGCACTTCCGGATATTCCTGCTTGATCCTTGCCGCCAGCTTGTCATCATTCAGAATAAACTGGTGGATGCCAAGGGCGCGGTATTTTCGGATCATGGTGATGGTTGTCTTCTTCTGGGCGAGTATGCAGACAGGGATGCCGAGGGCGAGAAGGCTTTTGATGCGCTCGACATATTCCTCGTAGGTTTTCGGATAGTCGCTCCGGAAGGTAATGTCAAAGCGGGTATTATCGCAGTCATCCTTCCACGCAGCGGCATAGATGCAATCAATGTACGGAATCAGAGCAGGCCTCTGCAGGAGCTTTTCCGGATAGGCCGGATCAAGGTTATATGGGATTTCAAACTTTATCATGCTTCCTCCGTTTCTGTCAGCGTATAGGTGACTTTCATAGTTTTATCCGCCGTCTTGATAACGGGTGTGGAGAGATTGTTGATGGTGGCGAGGTACGGCGTATACAAATACAGCTCCTTACGGAAATGATATCCGTAGTAGCTGTAGAAAAATTCCTGATAGGCGTAGGTCTTATACATAGAGACCATACGATGTCCCCACTGCTCACCGTCCGTATAAGTGTCCTTATTTCTTACGTAGAGGGCAGGTCTGCCGTCGTAGTACAGCTTGTGCTGTTACCGGCGCAGATCGTATTAACCATGCTTATCTGTATGATGAATTTTGCGGGTGGAGTATTTGACTTTATATTTGGCCTGATAGGCGGTTTTATCATCCTGGCAGGACTGAGCTGTCTGTTTATGCCACCGGTAGAGTGGTCGCTTGTTATCGAAGCAATGGTTGCGGGAATGGTAATTGGCTCTTTCCCAAGGATGATCCGCTATTTTGGGGAGACAGTTTTGACTGGAATGAAAGGAGCTTTGGCAAAAATATAAATTAAAGTAATGCATGAAGAATAATCCTTCCCATCAATGGGAGGTGTCGGCAGGGCCGACCTTTGGAATAATGAAAGAACTGGATGACTGATATGAAAAGAAAGGGACGCAGACAGCAATAATCTACATCCCTTTCTTACATTATTTATCACTGTCTTGATAATATTTCCAATGGTAACCACTGGCTGATTTTATTTCACCTCTACAGCATTTATATATCGATGCAGCTGTATTAATCCCCAAAAAGGCGGCAGCTTCTGTGCCGTGATTAAAGACCTTCCCAGTTTCTATGCAGATTACGGCAGGGCTTTTCTTTTGCTGAAAACATAGAGGACAGCCTTGGCTGCTCTTGCATCTGGCGCTTATAGTTGCTTGCCACTCGTGTCCACATTTTCCAAGCCACCATACCTTTTTCTTACTTCCAGGCATAACATCCATCGGTTTGAGAGCGCCGTTCTTTGTTGGATGCCATTCAGCAGCAATTTCCGGATACTGAGATTGAAGATCGTTGAATCCAATCAGAATCTTTTTTCCAGCACAGTATGGACATCCCTGACCTTTAATTCTTTTACCATCTTTTCTGATTGCCGGATCTCTTGTACGATCAGAAACTGTCATCTGCCATTCATGACCACACTTGCCTAGCCACCAAGCTCTTAGGCGAGCCTTTTTATTGACACGGTCTGGTGTCAGACCTCCGTTTCTTGTTGAATGCCACTCTGCAGCTATTTCAGGGTAGCAGTATGATAAGCTGTTTTTATACTTTTTCGTAGCGAACTGGGCCAATATTTTTCCACTGTCAGATGTAGTATCCACATCGGCATTCTGTACGCCGAGATACTGTAAGACTTCTTTAATAACAGTATCCAGCGTTTCATTCGTGGTAGAGTCTTTACGAACAAAACAGACACAGTTTTCAAGCTTGCCAATCCGCGGCTCACGAATTCGGATTAAGGTTATGCCTTTTTCATCACATATCCGGTTTTTCTTAACATCGGTTCTGATTTTTTTTTGAGTAGAGTGCCAGGCTTCTCCATCGTATTCAATCGCTGTCTTTATGGAAGGAATATAGATATCAAGCTCCATACCTATGGACATGTCACTGTTGACAGCATCGCGGAAGTATCTGCTGATGTAATAAAAGACGGCCTGCTCACAGAAGGAGTTTACGTTCTCGATATTGCAGCGTGGACAACCAGAGCCTTTGACTCGGTTTGCAATGGTTGCTCTCCATTCATGCCCTTCCTTGCATTTCCACCAGACTTTTTTCGCGGAATTGGAGGAGACTTCATCAGGGCCTATGGCATTTTTATCGTAATCCCATTCAGCAACAACGTCTGGATGCTGAGACAGAAGGTCGTTTTTTCCCTTAATAACAAATCTTCCAGAACAGTAAGGGCAGCCATGTTTTTTGTGTTTATCATTTTGGCTTGCAATCGTTGCCAACCAACTATTCCCGCATTTTTTACATTTCCACCAAACTTTCACGTTTGAAGCAGCTGTCAGTTTATCGAATTCTAAATCCAGTTCCTTGTTTTTTTTAAAGTCATATTGAGCCACCAAGTGTTGATTATCTTTTAGAAGACCTCTGGAATTCCGCGTGCATCCGCAGGAAGTTGTTGCTCCGGTAATAAGTGCTGACATATTTACGACACAGGTGTTTCCACAATCACAAAGACAGTTGCATCGTGACAACCGGTGACCACTGGGGGAGATGTAGTCATCAGCCATCGATGTGACTATGAGTTTTCCAAAACGCTGACCAGTGATATCCTGCCTACGCTTTTTGTCGAGACAGGCTTTGCACATTCTGCTTTTCTGAGCAGAGGTCAGCCTTGTTTCGTAGATATTTCCGCAAGAGCAACGGACTTTAACAATTCTCTGAGGAGAACCATTCGGCGTTATGTGCGGTTCAAGCTCTTCAAGGACGGTCAATTCACCAAATTGCTGTCCAACAACAAAACGTTTCGCCAATAAGATCAGCTCCTTTCGGTGCATTCTGGCTGACCAGTTAATGACTGCAGCCACATTTACTATAGCAGAAAATATGGCACTTCACTTCAGAAATCAGTGTTATCACCTCCAGTTTAATTCATTGAGAGAAGGTGGAAATTCTGATATATTTAAAATGTTAAGAGCACGATGTGTTTCTGACCACATATGGTATATTTGGAAGCGCGGGTTATCGGACTCTGCGCTTTTTCGCATAGTTACACATGACAAGAACCACGTTATAGGAGAACTGAGATGGCAAAAAAAGAAATGCAGAAAGTTTTATCTCAAGCGGATATGATGAATCTTTTGGATTCTTTGTACTCGAAAAGCATACAAGGCATCCCTATGATCAGTTCTCCTATCGAGAAAATGGCCGATGACTATTTACAGCACAATGTTGCAGTTGAAGATGCCGCAAAAGATATGATCAATAAACAGGTGATCAAATGTACTACTTCTGGATTTATAACGAACCTGGGTGGCGTCATCACATTGCCTGTAGCGATTCCTGCAAATGTTGGTTCTGTTATGTATGTGCAGATGAGAATGATAGCATGTGCAGCATATATGGCAGGATACGATGTTCATACTGATCAAGTACAGACCCTTGTATATGCTTGTCTGGCAGGAGTATCGGTTATGGAGGTGGTAAAGAAAGCCGGAATCAAGATTGGACAGAAAGGTCTGGAGAATCTTATAGATAAAATTCCTGGTAAAGTGCTAATTGCCATCAACAAAAAGGTTGGGTTCCGTATGTTGACGAAGTTCGGTGAGAAAGGTGCCATTAACATTGGAAAGGCAATCCCGGTGGTTGGTGGAGTTATTGGTGGTGGCTTTGATTTCGTCGACACAAAGTTTATTGGAAATCGAGCATATAACCAATTCATCAAGGGCGATTTCGATTACGGAAGCGACTAGGTATCGCCTTACATCAACAGAGTATTCCGGAGGAAAAGACATGGAAGCAGCCTTTTCGGGGAAACTACCCCCGATATATAAGCGTAATGGCAGAGAATGCTATCTGGATCCTATCCGAAAAAAACTGATTTATATTACGCCGGAAGAAACGGTAAGGCAGAGCGTGATCCTGTATTTGACGGATACGCTGCATGTTCCGATACAGGAAATCATTTCGGAGCAGCACTTATCGCACTATGGCATCACAAGCAAAAAGAGGGCGGATATCGTCATTCATGCGCTGGATGCAGATCAGCAGTCGGTACCGATCGCAGTGATTGAGTGCAAGGCACCCAACGTGTATCTGGACATGAAGGCGAAGGAGCAGATGTTTGAATACTGTGATCTGATGGGGGCTACGTATGCCATGCTTACGAATGGAATTGATCAGTACTGCTTCAGATATGATGCGGAAAAGGATGATTACATAAGCCTGACGACATTACCGGATTATAAGGGGATGCTGTCGGATCAATATGAAGAATGGGATCTCGGAGAGCTTCCACCACGAATCCCATTCGACCGGCTGGAATCCTACCTGAAGAAAGATTTTTCTGATAGAGAAGACGATGATTACGGGGATGGTATCAGCAAATTAACGCCACTAAGTCTCGCCGTTCCGATATTTAATCTGTGGGAAGGTCTGCTGGATACACGCGTCAAGATGCCGACCGGAAAATATGGCCTGTTTGAATTGATTGAAGATTACGGCGTACGAATGTTATCGTATGGCAATGCAGCTGGCGGTAAGTTCTTTGGCCCTTACCGATCGTTTCTCGTGAAGGTCAATGAGAATACAGAATTCTTCTCCATCGGCGTTATAACATATTGTAAAAGCACGAGTCCGGATAAGGTAAAAACCTGCATCGTGGTTGCTCATGATGATGAAAAAGAGGCACATCATGCGTTACAGTTAGTTGTCGAGGATAATGTGGCCATCACTGGTGATAAAGTGAGTTTTTATCATAGTGGGAAAATTGCGGTCGGAAGACAGGGCAGTGGTAAAATTGATGAACTCAGGATGTTTGTCGAAGATCGGTATCCGCGAATCATCAGTGGAAAACGATTCTTTCTCGGCAGTATCGTACATGATCGGCTATGGCGTCTGGATGATCCAGATGTCATTGGGCTTATAGAGAATTTGATTTCATATTCAATCGTTCGTGATGAATATAGAGAATATGTGAAGGCGAAGCGTCATTAAATCAGGTGGCTTAATGACCGAAAGATAGGAAGTTTTTTGACAGTTGGCTCCCATAGCGGTCAGCGATTGTCCACTACGGGTCAAATATTGATTTTGCATTGCTTTTGTCTGTACAAATGTATATGATATAGTTAGAAAAAACTCGAAAGGAGTGTTTACTATGGCAACAAAATCAGCAAATTTATACGCACGCATTGAGCCTGATGTAAAAGAACAGGCAGAAGGAATCTTAGCAGCATTAGGAATTCCTGCATCCAATGCAATAAATATGTTTTACAAACAAATTATTCTTCAAAGAGGACTTCCTTTTGAAGTGAAAATGCCATCCGCTCGTCCTGTAGATGTTAGTGCATTATCAGAAGCACAGATGAATACAGAACTTGAGAAAGGATATGCGGATATGCAGGCAGGTCGTACTAGATCAGCAAAATCTGTTTTTGCTGATATTCGCAAAGATTATGATTTATGATATCGTGATTTCAGATCAGGCCGAGACAGACCTTCGTGAAATCTTCGAATACATTGCTTTTGAACTGCAGGCACAGATGGCAGAATTGTTTCAATCATCTCGAACCAATATCGTGGAACATATACGAAATATCTATGAAGAAGGCGAGTTAGATGAAGATTTAACCTGTCGGAATTTCCGACAGGTTCGAACAGTATAATGAAAAAGAACAGATTTTGGAAGGGGTTTCAGCACACATGATAGAATCTGCCTATGGCGGATTAATGAATTGATTGCATGGGTAGAAGAAGCTACGGCACTTTTGCGACCATCAACTTACTCCTCATCGGAGCAGGTTGATGGTCGTTTGCTTTTGCATTTTCTGCGCCTGAAGATCCCAAGGATCAGAATGATACTTTGACGGATACCAGGAGTGGTTGATTCAAATGATGTACTCACTCATTTATGCCCACGCATCCTCCGCCTTCGGGATCCGGATGCCGGTCAGCAGCTGCTGTTCCCACAGGAACCACTCGCCGGTCGACGGCTTGTTCCGGAGTTTTAGCGGTCTCGGGCTGTCGGCACCACTGCAGGTCACATAGAGTGTAAGATAGCCATCCTCGCTCCGGCTGTTTGCATTCTCCGATACCGAAACACGATACGGAAGTGCCGGCGTGTAGTTATTCTCTGGTGTCGAACCGACAAAATAGGATCGCATCAGATAGGTCTTTCCGCGGAAACGATCCTTGATAAACTGCTTATCCATACCATTTAATGGTCGCGGTCCGCGCAGAAAATCCAGCATCTTTTCGGTCTCTGCCGGATTCTCAGGATAGAGGGCCAGCACAGCGACCGTGAGTGCGGCTACTTCCTCCGGATTCTTCAGTGTTGCCTGCGGCATCGCCTTACATTCTCCCAGTGTCTTCGGAAGGCGGTCCATCGTAATCACGCTCATATCGTACCTCCTTTTCGTTATGTACGGGAACCTTCATCTCGTCCCATACTTACATATCTGCACGGATCATCACAAAAGAGTTTACCTTATAGCTATAGTTTACCATGGCAGGACACGGATATTTTCTTTTATTTTTATATACGCATATTTCCGATAAAAAAGCGAAGCCAATGTTTCGGATTCGGCAACATTGGCTTCGCTCTTCTCTTTATCCTCGGAAAATGTCTTGTGATGGAATGTGTTTTCTGCTCAGCTATCAGAGGAAACATCCAGGATGACGGCCTGATAGCCTTCCAGCGTGATGGTATCGCCTTCGGTCTTCAGTTGAGGCAGGTTGTTCAGTACGACCTTTCGAATCTTCGACGAGAGGGTCAGAGTCTGGGGCTCGGTTTTGTAGTTTCCGATGACGAGCAGGGTCTGCGCAGCGCTCGTTCGGTAGTAGGCCATGACGCGGTCCTGGTCCTCGAAGACTGGAACCAGATCACCGTAAACGACCGTCTCGGCATAGCGAGGGTCCTTCCGGAGCGCCAGCAGACGACGGTAGTACTGGTAAACGGAATCCGGGTCGTTTTTCTGACTGGCCAGGTTGATTCGCGTGTAATTACGGTTTACAGGCAGCCACGGGGTGCCATCCGTGAATCCAGCATTGGCCGAAGCGTCCCACTGGAATGGTGTCCGGGCGTTATCACGGCTCAGACGGTTGACGGCCTTCAGTGCGGCGTCCGGTGTCAGTCCGGCCTTCCGTGCGACCTGGTATTCATCGAGCGTTGAAATATCGTTTACCTCGCGGATCGACTGGAATTCTACATTTTCCATACCGATTTCCTGACCCTGATAGATAAATGGAAGGCCACGAAGCATGATATTCATGGTGGCCAGCAGCTTCTTCGCAGGGATACTGCATTCACCTTCTGGGATATAGCGGGACACGCCGCGCGGTTCATCGTGATTTTCGATGATATTGGACAGCATACCGATGTCACCGACCTTCTTCTGACTGGCGAAGCAGCAGCTTCGGTAGTCGTTTGGTGTGATCGGCGTCTGGTCGTACCAGCCGTTCCCACTGCCACCGAAGATGGTCTCGTTAAAATCAAACATCGAGGAGAAGTAGCCGTGGTCACCGATGAAATCCGGAAGCTCTTCCGGCTTCTCGTTGAAGACTTCACCGACGGTAAAGGCGCCGTGTGGAAGGAAGCAGCGGTCACGCATCTCACTCAGGAAGGCACCGATGCCGTCGGCGTGCTTCAGCACCTCGCCCGCACTGCACAGGCCATCCGCGCGGTCTGCTGGATAATCCTGCCACGGAAGCGGCTTCTTGATGTTGATGATCGCATCGATGCGGAAGCCGGCGAGCCCCTTATCGAGCCACCAGTTGATCATCGTATAGATTTCCTCACGCAGCTTCGGGTTTTCCCAGTTGAGATCCGGCTGCTTCTTATGGAACATGTGCAGGTAACACTTGTCCTGATGCCCCGGAAGCGGTTCCCAGACACTGCCACCGAAGTAGGAGCGCCAGTTGCACGGCCGCTTTCCATCTGGACAGTCTTCGATGTAGAAGTACTTTCCGTATTCACCTTCCGGATCCTCGCAGGCTTTCCGGAACCACGCGTGCTCATCCGAGCAGTGGTTGACGACGAGATCCATCAGGATGTACATATCGCGTTTTTTCGCTTCCGCGATCAGCCGATCCATGTCCTCCATCGTTCCGAAGCGAGGGTCAATGTTGTAGTAATCTGAGATATCATAGCCCTGATCGGCGAGCGGAGAGCAGTAGATCGGTGAGAGCCAGAGGATGTCGATGCCGAGATCCTTCAGATAATCGAGCTTATCGATGATGCCCGGAAGATCGCCGATGCCGTCTCCGTTCGTATCACAGAAGCTTTTCGGATAGATCTGATAAGCTGTTTTCGTGTGCCACCATTGTTTCTCCATAGTAAGTACCTTCCCCTCGAAAAAATATATAATGTAGATTACATCAGTCGGACGCAAAAGAAAAGAATTTATGGGGGCAGACCCTCTTACGACGCTTTCATAATTTCGTAAGGATTTCTTAATGGGGTCAGACCCCCTTACGAAATTCTTAAGGCCGTCGATGAAACGAGAATATAAAAAGTGCTCAAAACAGAAGATGGAGTTTTGGATATTATTTTGTGCTTTGTAAAATGCACATAAAATAGTTGACCGGATAACCACAAAAATGTGATGGGCAGCATGCTGGATAAGTTGACATTATTTGTATAAGTTGTATAATAACGATACTGGACGAAAGTGTGCGCTTTCGTCGAAACGAATTTTTTTCTATACCATAGGGAGGCATAATGAAAAAACGTATTTTATCACTCGTCGTAGCAGGCGCGATGGCCATGTCACTCGCAGCATGTGGAGGCAGCGGCACACCGGCAGCAACTCAGGCAGCAACTCAGGCAGCAAGTCAGGCAGCAAGTCAGGCAGCAACCCAGGCAGCAGCTGAGTCAAAGGCGGAGGACAACAAGGGCGGCGCAGATCCGGCACAGGTTGAGCTGAACCTGATCATCGCATCGAACCAGACCTCTGAGGAGAACCCATACTCCATCGGTATGGACGCATTCAAGGATGCACTGGAGGAGGTTTCCGGTGGAAAGGCGACCGCAACCGTTCATAAGGGAACCCTCGGCGAGAACGAGAACGAGCTCGTAGAGAAGCTTTCCATGGGTGCAGCAGATCTCGTTGTTGCATCTCCGGGATTCATGACATCCATCGGTGTACCAGAGGTAGATTTCTTCTCCCTGTACTACATCTTCGACAGCTTCGATCACTGGGAGGCAGCACTTGACGGCGATTTCGGTGCCAAGATGCAGCAGACCATCCTCGACAAGACAAACAACGGCTTCCGTGTTATGAGCTACTGGACCTCTTCCGTACGTGATTACTATGGTAAGAAGGCCATCAAGACACCGGCAGACCTGAAGGGTATGACCATCCGTACACAGTCCTCACAGGTTCAGCAGGAGTTCTGGAAGCAGTGTGGCGCGGTTCCTACCTCTGTTGCATGGGGCGAGCTTTACCAGGCATTACAGCAGGGCGTTGTAGATTCCGCTGAGAACGATTACACATCCTTCATGCTGAAGGAGCACCACAAGACGCCAAACGGTCACTATATCTGTGAGACTCACCACGATTTCACCACCCGTCTTCTCCTCATGGATGGCAACCGCTACAACAAGCTGACCGATGAGCAGAAGGAGTGGGTAGACGCAGCCTGCAAGAAGGCAACCGAGGTTGAGCGTGAGACCGTTTACACGATGTTCAAGACTTCCAAGGAGAAGGTAATTGCGGACGGCGCAGAGGTTACTGCATTTGAGGATATGGATATCGATGCATTCAAGAAGATTGCAGAGCCGATCCAGGAGAAGTTCGCAAAGGACAACGGCATGGAAGAAGAGCTTGAGATGGTAAAGAAGGCAAATCCAGCCAACAAGTAATCATCCGGCATTCGGACATCTGTTTCGATCGAAGCTGAAATTGACAGCGGACATCGAAACAAAGATCAGAAACTGAAACAGATCTCAGACAGAGAAGCGGGCAAACCGTAACGAAGAGCAGATCATCGACGCTGCAGGGAACGGATTGCAGCTTCTCTGTTTTTATCACTACATACTTGGGGTTAAATGATGAAAAAAGCAATTAAAGGTCTGAAAAATCTACAGGTTATGGTCGCAGCTGTATTCCTTTTCATCTTCCTGATGACCGTCGTCATCCAGATGGCGACGAGATTTATGGGAATCGCTGCAACATGGACCGAGGATGTATCGATGTATTCGTTCATCTGGGCAGTATTTATGGGTGGAGCTGCGATGGTTGATGACAAGCGTCACTTCGCATTCACCTCTTTCTATGACAAGTTGAAGAATGAGAAGGCGAAGAGCGTACTTCAGATCGTCATCGACATCGTCATGCTGATTTTCGCTGTGCTGATGCTTGTGTATGGCATTCAGATCACGAAGCAGTTCTGGAACTATACCTGGACGAACATCCCGAGCTTCAAGAGAGGCCCGACCTGGATGTGTCTTCCGATCTGCGGCGGTACCGCCAGCATCTATCTGGTTTATCAGATCTATGAAGAGATTATGAAGCTTGTTCACGGAGGTAAGGCATAATGGGCGCTCTACTGGTTATTTTATTTATCGTATTTGTTGCCATCGGTGTGCCGATTTCCTTCGCACTGGGCGTCGTTTCCTTCACCGGTATCATGTCGATGCCGACGATCCCGAATACGGTTGTATTCACGAAGATGTTCAATGGTATGAACTCCTTCACCCTGCTCGCGGTTCCGCTCTTTATTCTCGCAGCGAACCTCATGAACGAGGGTGATATCACGGACCGTCTGGTTGCCTGCAGTAACGCGCTGGTCGGCCGTTTCCGTGGTGGACTCGCATACTCGAACGTTCTCGTGTCCATGGTGTTCGGTGGTATCTCCGGTTCTTCACAGGCAGATACCGCAGGTATCGGTTCCATCCTGATCCCGGCCATGATCGACACCGGTTATGATGAGGGAACGGCTGTCGGTGTCACCGCAGCATCCTCTACACTCGGGTCGATCATCCCTCCGAGTATCACCATGGTTGTGTACGCGGGTATTGCAAACTGCTCGACGAGTGCCCTCTTCATGTCGGGTCTCTTTCCTGGCATCCTCCTCGGACTGTCTCAGATGGCCGTCGTTAAGATGTATTCCAAGAAGAAGAACTTCCCGAAGATGGACCCGGTTCCTGCAAAGGATGTGGCGAAGCTCGTACTGGATTCTCTTCCGGCACTGCTTTCCCCGGTTATCCTGATCGGTGGTATCGTCACCGGTTTCTTCACGCCGACCGAGGCATCCGCTGTATGCTGCGTATATGCACTTCTGATCGGCCTGTTCTTCTACCGTTCACTGAAGTTCAACATGCTTCCGAAGATCCTGATCGAGACCATGAAGCTGTCCTCCCTTTCCCTGTTTGCACTTGCAACCGCGAACGCACTAGGTGAGCTCCTCAGCTACTATCAGCTGAACATGATCGTACAGTCCTTCTTCGTCTCCATCCCGGGTGGAAGAACCGTATTCCTGATCGTCGTTGTGCTGTTCTTTCTCTTCATCGGAACCTTCATGGATGCGGTACCGGCGATGATCCTGTTCTGCCCGATCATCCTTCCGTCCGCAGCAGCACTCAATATCAGCCCGATCATCCTCGGACTGATCATCATCGTAACCCTGGCCCTCGGCCTCGTTACACCACCGTACGGCCTCTGCCTCCTCATCGCATCGAGTATCGCGAAGATCTCGATCGAGGATGCCTTCAAGGGAACACTACCGTACTTCCTGTCTTCCCTTGCGGTACTTGCGGTTATGATTCTGTTCCCGGACATCTGGCTTCAGATTCCAGCCTTCCTGTTCCCGGCACTGTTTGCATAAGGATACCATGAAGCGTATGTTTATCATGCGCATAACGAAAAAGCTCCCGCGAGGGAGCTTTTTTGATGTCTGCAGTTATAAGGGCAGCTCCCCTTACGGCGACTTCAACGTTTTTTAAGAATTTCGTAATGGGGTCTGACCCCCTTACGAAATTCTTAAGGTGAGGATGGCGCCACGCAGGCAGTGGATCAGAAGAGATCCAGCATGTTGTCGAGGTAGAGTGCCTCGCGCACGTGAATCTGGTATTCCGGGCGGGTCAGGTAGTAGAGCAGGAACTCGAGGATCAGCGCACTGCCGAGGCCCCGCCCCTCGATCTTAAACTGCGAGAAGCCCATCGGAAGATAGACGTTCCGGATATCGTCCAGGCTGATAAAGCCTGGATTCTCCATCGCCTTCGAAAAGCGATAGCCTTCGGCTGCATGCGGGGCAGCGCAGTGATGCTCCGGACCGGGTATCCCGAGGGCGATGCGGCTGACTGCTTCATAGCAGGCCTTTCGGTCCCGACAGCCGAACCAGCAATACTCGTTGCAGAGAAATTCGACCTTGTTCTTCGCTGCCTGTGGCAGTGCACGAAGAGATGGCCATACCTTATTCAGGCGGAAATCCGGCACGACGAAACGAAATTCTGGCCGCGTGAGCTCATGACGAAGCTCTGTGAAATCCGTCAGTACCTTCGTGGTCGAGGAGACGAGATAGAGCTTCGGATAGTGCGTCCGAAGATAATCGATCAGCAGATCGGAGGACACGATCACGCCGTTCGCCGGCGCTGCTCCTTCCGAAAACAGACGGCACAGCGCATTGCAGGCCGGATCGTGCAGATGCTCCGGCTGCAGCAGGGAATTACTGAAGGTGAGGCGGGCAGAGATGCCGTAGTCCCGCATGAGTGTCAGCACATTCTCCGGGGCGGCTGTGCCATCACTGATGCGTCCACCGCTCCAGATCGCGTCGCGCGGTGCGCCATAGATCGAGCCGATCTCGCACCAATCATAGAAGTACGCCCGATGTGCACGGTACAGCGGGAGAAAACGGGCATAGAGCTCATAATATTCGAACAGGCCAGGCAGATGAAACCAGGCTTTTGTGGTGTTTTCGACAGGCATGATACCTCCTTCTATCCGTCAGATGATGTCGACGCATAAAAACTTTACAGCTTCGCACACATAAAGACGGCCCGCCGTTTTAACGGCAGGCTGTTTCGTGATAGGATCTTTTTACTTCGCCCAGCAGCTTTTATCGGTCTTTCCCTCATAATCGAAGAGGCCGTCGTTCTTTTCCTCGCGTGCCTTGATCAGGTGGTAAATGCAGGTGTTAAACGGCGTCGGAATGCCGCATTCCTCGCCCATCCGCATCAGCGTCCCGGAAAACATATCGATTTCCGTATGCCGTCCAGCATCGAGATCCTGCAGAGTTGAGTAGCGCGCGGCCGGCGACACCAGACAGCCCTTGCTGTCCAGCATAGCGAGCTTCTCCATGTCGACACCCCTCGCTTCTGCGATCTGTTCCACCTCGTGGCGGAGTCCATCGCTGATGGCTTTCATGTGCGCACTGTCCCGGTAGCAGCCCACGCCGACGCCGAGGATGGCCTGTGGCAGGTTGTTGCATACATTGAGCCGGAACTTGTTCCAGATCTCCTCGCGGATGCAGTCCGTGTGCCGCGTATGCAGGCGGGACCTTCCGAAGACATCCTCCATCGCGCGGATCCGTGCACTCTCGTAAGGAGCATTGGCCTCCCCATAGATGATCCCGACGGTCGTCTCCGGGTCGAAGCAGCAGCCCCGGCCCTCCTGGCGGGAGGACGCCACCTTGATCATCGAGTAGATCATGTGCTCCGCACCGATGGCAGAGGCGATGATGTCCTCACTGTCGACCCCGTTCATGAGGCTCATGACCGTCGTGTGTTCGCCGACGACCGCCCGGATCTCGGGCAATGCTTCCTTCAGGGCACCATACTTGAGGGCGACGATCAGCAGGTCGACTCCGTGTGCCTCGGCAGACGACAGGACCTCCGGATGGTATACATCCCCGTTGATGAGACAGCCGTCTTTCTTTAAGCGCTCCGCACGCGCGCCCTCAGCGACGAGGTTGAAGCGAAGATCAGGGCAGCCTGAAAATCCATAGATCACATAGGAGCCGACGGCACCAGCCCCAAGTAACGCAACTGACTTTATCTTTTCCATTTTCTCTCCAGTCATATCATGATTCGTCCACACATCGCTGGACATTCTAAAAAGCAGCGCGACCAACGGTCGCGATGTTTCCAGCATAGCGGGACTTTACTACATAGTACAACAAAATTTCTTCATATGTCATTCCATCTGGTTCTCGCATCCACAGCGCTACACTATAACGAAGCGATAGCCGAGCAGCGCCATCCACGCGATCGTGGCGAGCGGCACCAGGATACGGAACTTCCACTTCCGCGTTTTATGATGAAACATCCGCATGCCGAGCAGGGCACCCGGTGCGCCACCGACGAGCGCCGCCAGAATCAGCGTCTGCTCCGGAATCCGCCACCGATGGTGGATCGCCCTATACTTGTCGAGCCCATACAGCAGAAAGGCGATGACGCTCATAAAGATGACCCAGAGCGCGATGCTCTGATCTACATACTGATTCATAATCGGTTCCTCATACTTGAAATGTTACAGGGATAGAATAACACATAAAAATAATTGACAGTAAATTTTATTCTGTTTATAATCAACTCGATTTGAAAGACGAATCGTGTTTGTAAGAGTTTTTCAAAGCAATTTACCTACGGACCGCTCCACTGGGGCTAAGGCCATACGGACAGCCGGGTCCACTGCCGATCGGTAACTTCGGTTACCTTATTGATTGAGTTAGAAGCTCAGATTTTATAAGTTGGTTCCTTTACAACCATGAAATTGCACGTTAAACGCGCAGACTTGTGAATTGGTCAATAAAGAGTAGTAAAAGTAAGATTGCTATATAGACTCTCGACACGCTCAGTTTTTTGAAACGACAGATGAACACCCGGTTTCGGACTCCGAGGAGGGCGTTTCCTGTCCCTACATAAGCTGATTTCAGGCAAGTTTGCGTATATGCAGACTTGCCTTTTTTATTTCTGCTTCGCAGCAGCGGATGATGAGCGCATTGTGAGCATGCATGCTTAGCTGCGCACTCGAGTTGCCTGCGAAACAGAATTCGAACGAGAAGCAATGCGTGAGTAGCGTGCATGTCATGGTGGGGCCCACGAACGGAGGTAATACATGAATGGAAATGCGAAACGCACGCGTCTGGATCAGCGGCGTGCACCGATCCACGAGGCGCTGGAGAACTTCCGGCGCATGCGTGTGGTCCCTTTTGATGTGCCGGGACACAAGCGTGGCCGCGGCAACCCGGAGCTGACGGCGTTCCTGGGGCAGCAGTGCGTCGGCGTCGACGTCAACAGCATGAAGCCCCTCGATAATCTCTGCCATCCGGTGTCGGTGATTCGGGAAGCAGAGGAGCTGGCGGCCGATGCCTTCGGCGCAGCCCACGCCTTCCTGATGGTCGGCGGTACGACGAGCTCCGTACAGAGCATGGTGCTGACCGCCTGCAAGCGCGGCGATGAGATCATCCTGCCGCGAAACGTACACCGCAGCGTCCTGAACGCGCTGGTGCTCTGCGGTGCCGTGCCGGTCTATGTGAATCCGGAGGTGGACACCCGCCTCGGCATCAGTCTCGGCATGAAGCGTGAGCAGGTGGCGAAGGCCATCGCCGAGCATCCGAAGGCGGTCGCCGTGCTGGTAAACAACCCGACCTACTATGGCATCTGCAGTGACCTTCGCGCCATCGTGCGTATGGCCCATGATGCCGGCATGCTCTGCCTCGCCGATGAGGCCCATGGCACCCACTTCTATTTCGGTGGCGGTCTTCCGGTGTCCGCGATGGCAGCCGGCGCCGACATGGCCTCGGTTTCGATGCATAAGAGCGGCGGCAGCCTCACCCAGTCGAGTCTCCTACTGACGGGACCGAACGTCAATGAAGGCTACGTGCGTCAGATCATCAACCTCACCCAGACGACCTCGGGCAGCTATCTCCTCATGTCGAGCCTCGACATCTCCCGCCGGAACCTCGCCCTGCGCGGCCGGCAGGTCTTCCATCAGGTGGCGGATATGGCCGAGTACGCCCGTGAGGAGATCAATGCCGTCGGCGGCTACTATGCCTTCGGCAAGGAGCTATGCAACGGAGATTCCATCTTCGATTTCGATACCACGAAGATTAGTGTTCATACGCTGGACATCGGACTCGCGGGCATCGAGGTCTATGACATCCTGCGGGATGAATACGATATTCAGATCGAGTTCGGCGACATCGGCAACATCCTCGCCTACCTCTCCATCGGCGATCGCATCCAGGAGATCGAGCGTCTCGTGAGCGCGCTGTCCGAAATCAAGCGACGCTACCATACGAACGGCGAGGGCCTGCTCAGCCAGGAGTACATCGACCCGGAGGTGGCTGCGAGTCCGCAGGAGGCGTTCTACGCACCGAAGAAGAGCCTGCCGCTGCGTGAAACCGTAGGCAAGGTCTGCAGTGAGTTCGTCATGTGTTACCCGCCAGGCATTCCGATTCTGGCACCAGGCGAGCGGATCACCGCGGAGATCCTCGATTATATCGAGTACGCGAAGGCGAAGGGCTGCAGCATGACGGGACCGGAGGATGCGGAGATTCTGCACCTGAACGTCATCGCCGAGTAAGCATCGTCGGAAGGAGGAAAGACAAATGGAAATGTGGTTTTCAGAGTTTCATACACCGGATGTGAAGCACAGCATCCGTGTGAACCGTCAGCTCTACTCGAAGCAGAGCGACTACCAGCGCATCGACATCTTCGAAACACCGGAGTTCGGTCGTGTGCTGACCCTCGACGGCAACGTCATGCTGACCGAGCGTGACGAGTTCATCTACGATGAGATGATCACCCATGTACCGATGGCCGTCCACCGGAACGCGAAGGACATCCTCGTCATCGGTGCCGGTGACGGCGGCGTCGTGCGGGAGCTCACCCGCTATGACCGCGTCGAGTGCATCGACCTCGTCGAGATGGACCCGCAGGTCATCGAGGCCTGCCGTGCGTATCTTCCGGGCAATGCCTGCCGTATGGACGATCGTCGCGTGCACATCTACTATGAGAACGCACTCAAGTTCATTCGTCAGTGCGAGGCCGAGTATGATCTTATCATCGTGGATTCATCCGATCCGTTCGGGCCGTCCGAGGGTCTCTTCACCCGTGAGTTCTACGGCTCCTGCTTCAAGGCACTGAAGGAGGACGGCATCATGGTGAACCAGCAGGGCAGCCCGTTCTACACCGAGGATGCGACCGCGATGCAGCGCAGTCATCAGCGCATTGCGAGCACCTTCCCGATCAGTAAGGTCTACCAGGCGCATATCCCGACCTTCGCTGCCGGCTACTGGCTCTTCGGCTTCGCCAGCAAGAAGTACCATCCGATCAACGACATGGACGCAGAGGCCTGGCAGGCACTCAATATGCGCACCCGGTACTACACCACCCGCCTGCATGTGGGTGCATTTTATCTCCCGGCCTTCCTCGAGGAGATGCTTCGCGAAGTGGAGGGACACTGATGCTTACACCAAATATTGAAAACTTTATCGGCTGTGACGCGGGCTACGAGGAAGCGGACATCGTGCTCTACGGCGCGCCGTTTGATTCGACCACCAGCTTCCGACCAGGTGCACGCTTCGGCCCGGCGGCGATGCGGCACGAGAGCTTCGGCCTCGAGACCTACAGCCCGTATCAGGATAAGGACCTCATGGATACGAAGGTATTTGACAGCGGAGACCTCGAGCTCTGCTTCGGTTCGAGCGAGATGGCGCTTCAGGACATCGAGGTCCGCGCTACGGAGATCCTGCAGGATGGCAAGCTGCCACTGCTGCTCGGCGGGGAGCACCTCGTAACGCTCGGTGCCGTGCGCGCAGTTGCCGCGAAGTATCCGGAGCTCGAGATCATTCACTTCGATGCCCATGCGGACCTGCGGGACGACTACCTCGGCGCGCATCTCAGTCACGCCTGTGTGCTTCGCCGCTGCCATGACCTCCTCGGCGATGGCCGCATCCACCAGTTCTGCATCCGGAGCGGCGAGCGGGAGGAGTTCCGCTTCGCAGCGGAGCATACCGATATGCACAGGTTTGATTTCACCGGACTTTCGGAGCTCGTCGAAAAGCTTCGGGAAAAGGGAACGCCGGTCTACCTGACCATCGACCTCGACTGCCTCGACCCGTCGGCCTTCCCAGGGACCGGCACACCGGAGGCGGGCGGCGTGGGCTTCCTGCAGCTGCTCGAAGCCATCCGCACGGCGACGAAGGCAAACATCGTCGCCGCCGATGTGAACGAGCTCGCCCCGATGCTGGATACGAGCGGTGTTTCCACCGCGACCGCCTGCAAGGTGCTCCGTGAGCTCCTGCTGGCATTGAAGTAGTATTCGTTTTGTTATCGTTCCGCCCGGCCCTCTGGGCATCTGGTTGGGGCAGTTACATGATTTTATATAAAGGAGAGTACCCTTATGAGTAGAGTATTAGTGATCGGCTGCGGTGGTGTAGCCAGTGTTGCGATTTCCAAGTGCTGTCAGGTGAGTGACGTTTTTACGGAGCTCTGCATTGCCAGCCGTACCAAGTCGAAGTGTGATGCCCTCGCGGAGAAGCTCGCACCGACGACGAAGACGAAGATCACGACGGCACAGGTCGATGCCGATGACGTGGAGCAGCTCTGCGCGCTGATCCGCAGCTACCAGCCGGATCTCGTGATGAACATCGCGCTTCCGTACCAGGACCTCACCATCATGGATGCCTGCCTCGCATGTGGTGTCAACTACATGGATACGGCAAACTATGAGCCGGAGAACACCGATGATCCGGAGTGGCGTGCGATCTACGAGAAGCGCTGCAAGGAAGCCGGTTTCTCTGCCTACTTCGACTACAGCTGGCAGTGGGCGTACAAGAAGAAGTTTGAGGACGCCGGTCTCACCGCGCTGCTCGGCTGCGGCTTCGACCCGGGCGTGACCCAGGCGTACTGCGCATATGCGGCGAAGCACGAGTTTGACCGCATCGACACCATCGACATCCTCGACTGCAACGGCGGCGACCATGGCTATGCCTTCGCGACCAACTTCAACCCGGAGATCAACCTCCGTGAGGTATCTGCACCGGGCAGCTACATGGAGAACGGCAAGTGGGTGGAGATCCCGGCCATGAGCATCAAGCGCGAGTATACCTTCGACGAGGTCGGCGAGAAGGATATGTACCTTCTGCACCACGAGGAGATCGAGTCCCTCGGCAAGAACCTGCCGGATGTGAAGCGCATCCGCTTCTTCATGACCTTCGGCCAGAGCTACCTCGATCACATGCGTTGTCTCGAGGACGTCGGCATGCTGTCGACCACTCCGATCCGCTTCCAGGGTCAGGAAATCGTGCCGATTCAGTTCCTGAAGGCACTCCTCCCGGATCCGGCGAGCCTCGGCCCGCGCACGAAGGGCAAGACCAACATCGGCTGCATCTTCACCGGTGAGAAGGACGGTCAGGAGAAGCACTACTATATCTACAACGTCTGCGATCACCAGGAGTGCTATCGCGAGGTCGGCAGCCAGGCCATCAGCTACACCACCGGCGTACCGGCGATGTGCGGCGCACTCATGATGCTGACCGGCGAGTGGATCAAGCCGGGCGTATACACCGTCGAGGAGTTCAACCCGGATCCTTTCCTCGACGCCCTCGACAAGTACGGACTTCCGCGCCGCGAGAATCATAACCCGGCGCTCGTTGACTGATGGAGCCGCGGGACACCCGTGCGCCGTTCGCGTCGATCGACGGCGTGACCCCGGCGACCTTTCATGCGCTGCCGACCCCGTGCTATCTGCTCGACGAAGCACAGCTTCAGGCCAATGCTGAGATCCTGGGTGCCCTCGCGGAGCGGACCGGCTGCCGGATTCTCCTCGCGCAGAAGGCCTTCAGTAACTATGACCTCTATCCGATCCTCGCCCCGCATCTCGCGGGGACCGAGGCGAGCGGCCTCTACGAGGCGCGGCTCGGCGCAGAGGAGATGCCGGGAAAAGAAGTGCATGTATTCTGTGCCGCGTACCGGGAAGATGAGATGGCAGAGCTGATTCACTACGCGGATCACATCGTCTTTAATTCCCCGGCGCAGCTTCTCAAGTTCGGACCACAGGCGAAAGCCGCCGGAAAGAGCCTCGGCCTCCGCATCAATCCGGAGCACTCGACCCAGGACGGCCATGCCATCTACGATCCATGCGCCCCGGGCAGCCGCCTGGGCACGACACGGGCACAGTGGGAGGCTGCTGTGGCAGCCCATCCGGAGCTGCCACAGCTTCTCGACGGACTGCATTTCCATACGCTCTGTGAGCAGGATGCCGATGCACTGTCGGAGACCCTGGACGCCGTCGCGGAGAAGTTCGGCGATCTCCTGCCGAGGCTGAAGTGGCTCAATTTCGGTGGTGGCCACCACATCACGCGTCCTGGATATGACATCGCACTGCTCGAGCAGTGCATCCGCCGCGCTCAGGACCGCTGGGATGTGACGGTTTATCTTGAGCCGGGCGAGGCCTGCGCGCTGAATGCCGGCTACCTGCTGACCCATGTGCTGGACGTCGTGAAAAACGGGGATACGACCATCGCGATCCTCGATGCCAGTGCGGCCTGTCACATGCCGGACGTCATCGAGATGCCGTACCGCCCGCCACTGCTTCAGGCCGGTGATGTGGGCGAAAAGGCCTGCACGGTCCGCCTCGCCGGACCGACCTGCCTCGCCGGCGATGTGATCGGCGACTACAGCTTCGACACGGAGCCGAAGATCGGGGATCTCCTCGTCTTCGGTGACATGGCAATCTACACGACCTGCAAGAACAACACCTTCAACGGCATGCCGCTGCCGGCGATTTACACCCGGAAGCCGGATGGCCGCACCGAGGAGATCGTTCACTTCGGCTACCGGGACTTCAAGTACCGGCTGGGCCGGATGTGACGGAAAAAATACATCAGCCGGTGAGCGGATTTTCTGCTCACCGGCTGATGTATCTTGTAAAGCGGTTCACCTGGCGCTAAAATAGAGGCATCACAGGCGGTCGTCTGCGACCGCGACACAGAAAAGGGAGAACCACAGATGTTACATCATGAGCACAAGAATGAACGTTGGGTATTTTATAAGGATATCGTCACAGAGTCCGGTGGGGAGGGCGTCACGAAGCGTGTCCTTGCGTACTCCGATGACGTGATGGTCGTCGAGAATACCTTCGATGAGGGTGCCATCGGCAAGCTCCATCATCACCCGCACACCCAGATCACCTATATCAAGTCCGGTAAGTTCGAGTTCACGATCGATGGGGAGAAACACATCGTCACCGAGGGCGATACCCTTCTGAAGACCGACGGTGTCGAGCACGGCTGTGTCTGCCTCGAAGCCGGACAGCTCATCGACATCTTCACACCATACCGCGAGGATTTCGTGAAGGACTGAGTACGACACGCACTGCCGGGCGACTGCATTGAACGACCATATCACGGGGATGCTCGAAACGTCGAGGCCCCGTGATTTTTACGATAGATGGAGGCAAGTATGATTTACACAGGTATATACGATGCAAAACTGATCTACGAGGAAGCCCAGGAGGCTACGCTTTCCGCCGGTCGGCTCCCGCTGAACGTCGCCGCGCAGGCGGAGGCCATCCAGGGTGGTTTTTCAGATGCCCTCACCGCAGCGCGTGCCCATGGCTCTTCCGGGGCCAATGCTGAGAAATTCGCTGATCCGCTCAGTGGGTGCGCAAATCGGGCGATGCAGACAGGCGTATCGATTCCGGGCTATCCGCATCCGGTACATACTGGAAAGCAGTGTGGCACGGTGATCGTGATTCCGGGTGGCGGCTACCGCTTTCTCAGCCACCGGGAGTGGGAACCAATCGCCCATGCCTTTAACGCCTATGGCTTTCGTGCACTTGTCTTCAACTATGACTGTGCGAGCGAAATCCTCGGCTTACGCCCGCTGAAACAGGTCGCCTGGGCCATCGGAAAGACGCGGGAGCTCTTCCCGGAGGAGCCGGTTTATCTATGCGGCTTCAGCGCCGGCGCACATGTTGCTGCCTCTGTCGGCATTCACTTCGATGATACGGACTGGAACGGCGATCCGATTTTCACCGAGGTACTGGAGGCGCTGCATCAGACCTCGGCCGATCCTGCGCAGCTCTTCCGTCCGGATGGACTGATACTCTGCTATCCGGTCATCAGTTCTGGAGCGTTCTGTCATCCCGGAAGCTTCGAGCGTCTGCTAGGAAAACGAGAGGACTTCATCGCGAAGTACGGTGAGGATACGGATTACGAACGCGCACGCCGCTGGTTCTCGCTCGAGACCCAGGTGCACGCATCGACTCCGCGGACCTTCGTATGGCAGACCGTCGAGGACGATTCCGTGCCGGTACAGAACTCGCTGCTCCTCGTGAACGCACTCGTCGAGCACGGCATCCCGGTGGAGTACCACCTCTATCCGAAGGGTGTGCATGGCCTCAGTCTCTCGACCGAGGAGGTCGTCGAACCGACGAAGCATCGCGAGATCGATCTCCACATCGCCGACTGGTTCGAACGCGCCATCGACTGGCTACTGTACAGTGAAGATAGTATAAGCTCAACAAACCTGGAGTGTGGAAAAAATGAGTGAAGAGTTTAACATCCGACATGCGCGTATAGTGGATATCAATGCGATCACCGCAGTGGAAGCTGCGTGCTTCCCGGCAACGGAGGCCGCGACGCGGGAGGAGTTTGAAGGGCGCATCCAGTATTATGGTGATCATTTCTGGCTGCTGTACGAGGGGGATCAGCTGATTTCCTTCGTGGATGGTTTCGTGACGGATGAAGCAGATCTCACGGATGAGATGTATGAGCGTGCGGAGATGCACGACGAACATGGTGCATGGCAGATGATTTTCGGCGTAAATACTCTGCCGGCGTACCGGAATCGGGGTTACGCCGGACGACTGCTCCGCCGCGCCATCGAGGACGCCCGGCAGCAGGGGCGAAAAGGCCTTGTCCTGACCTGTAAGGACCGCCTGGTGCACTACTACGCGTGCTTCGGCTTCGTGGATGAGGGCATCAGCGACTCTAAACATGGAAACGTCGAGTGGCACCAGATGCGGCTGACCTTCGGCGATTAATTTCCTCTGATGGACCGATGGTAAGCAAGCGGCGCTGTGGTATAATAAATATATCTGTACTACTTCAAATGAAATTTCAAACCGGATTGAAAGGAACGTCCTTATCATGAAGAAAATGGCTTTATCATGATGAGTTTTGATTCTTATTGCAGACGATAAAGAGGGGGAAACAGCGATGGCAGATGAGCTGAAGAATACGACGACAGGTGCCGGCACCGTACCTGCAGGAACGCAGAAGCGGGCACCGCGAAACGATGTGAATGGCGTGCCGAGAACAGAGCGCTTGCGCCGCCCGGCCGATCCGAATGAGCTGCTGACCCATAACCAGCCACCGCGTCGTGCCATCCAAAACCGTCCGGCCGATCCGGAGCGGATGGGTGTACCGCTGCAGGCGGTGAAAAAGGAAGATGCATCGAGCTACACCGGTGGACTCGCAGCAGAGGAAGCCGCCGCGAAGCAGGCGAAGTCCCGCCGCAACAGCGACAGCTTCATGCCGGGTGCCGGCTATGAGGGACCGACCAATGCAGAGCTGATGATCGAAATCCGGCGGAACCGCTACATCATGATTACAGTGCTCGTACTGGTGCTGATCATGCTCATCACCTTCTTCGGTTTCGGCATCTACATCTACCGCACCTTCCAGACCTACGAAACGCAGCTGCAGGATGCCTTTGAAACCATGGAAAAGATCGACGATATGGTCGGCAGGCTTCAGCGCACCTACCAGGCCTACAGCGGTCAGATCGACGATTTCTTCGATGTCGTCAGCGAACTGAAGGGCTATGTCGAGACCTTCAAGAGCCTCCTCGGCTCACTTCCGAAGATCCAGCTCCCGTTCTAAGAGAAAATCGGTCATATGTCAGCACCGGTAATGCTAAATATCAGAAGCATGGAGTGGGAACGAGATATGAATAGATAGGATGTATACTGAGGTGGGCAGTCAAGCAAGAGATGTCCACTAAAGGCTCCATTAAAAATCAGCCGGTGAGCAGAAAATCCGCTCACCGGCTGTTACTGTTCAGGCCGGAGGGGCGGCAGCGGGATGTGAGCATCACGCCTCCACGACGAGACGTCCCTCCACTTCGCGTGCGAGGTGCTGGTTCACGGTGATGTACTCCTCGACGACATCGCGGGCCGAGGTGGAGAGTACACTGGTCTTGCCGTTTTCCTCTGCCTCCTCGAGGGTGATGTCGAGAAACGGCTTCAGGTTCGTGTAGTGGTACTTCTGCATCGCGACGGTGTAGAGGCGGTCGGCGTGCAGCGGCTCACCGTCGAGCGTCAGCTCACGGAAGGCCTGGGCGCTGCGGGACCAGACGATGTGCATGCCATGCGAGAACTGGTAGAACTCCGTGTGCTCGCCGACGAAGGCATCCTCCCGGAGGATATGCCGGATCATGCGCTCGAGCTGCGTGCCGGTGACCTTCAGCATGAAGACTGCGTCGTCATACGGCAGACACTCGACGAGGTCGCCGTAGTGCACCACCGGACCGAGGACCTCGCTTCGGATCGCACCGGAGCCCATCAGCATGAGGTCGATCGCGAAGCTGTCGCGCAGGATATCCGCGATGAGGTTACCGAGCGAGGTTTCCTGATTGCGTTTCGGATGTGTCAGCTCATGTGCGAAACGGGTGACGATGCGATCGTACTTCTGAGAGGTGACATCCCGGTAGTGTCGGATAAAGTTCTCCACCTCACGGTCACGCGGGCAGTGGCTGTCGTCGATCGGGATGATCTGCCAGGTGAAGCTGTCGATGGCGTTCCGGTCGGTATCCACCATGATGTCGAAGCGGCCGATCTGATTCGTGCCCGTACCGGCCTGTACGACGTAGATGTCATTGACCTTCGCCGGCGCCTCCGGAAGTGTATGGCTGTGGCCGCCGATGATGATGTCCACGCCCCAGTCCGGGTCGAGCATCTCGGCGAGCTTCTTATCCTCCTCGAAGCCGATATGCGTGAGGAGCACGGTGAAGTCGATATCGATGGCATTGTACGCGTTACAGATGTTGCCGACCTCATGCGCGGCTTCCGCGATATCGACGAAGGAGCCGATCAGCTCGTCACTCTTCGTGGCAGCGAGGACCTCCTCGGTGATGATACCGATGAAAAGAATCTTCATGCCGTCGAGCTTCGCGATCCAGTATGGCCGGAACATGCGGCGACCGTTCGACTTGATGTGGAGATTTGCGTTGATGATCGGGAAGTCGGCGCACTTTTCGAGGAAAAGGAGATGCGCGAGACCGTAGTCGACCTCATGGTTTCCGATGGTTGCGACATCTGGTCCGACCAGGTTCATGATGCCGATCGTGGAGGTGCCCTTATACTCCGAATCGATGACACTGCCACGGAACATATCGCCCGCGACGGCATAGATCACATTCCGCTCCTCCCGGCGGACCTTGTTGACATAGCCGGAGAGTAGTGACACACCACCCACCAGCTTCTCGTCGATCTCCTCCTCGAGGAAATCACCATGCATATCGTTCGAATGCAGAATCGTCAGCTTCTTCAGGTTCTTCATAAAGCGCCTCCTTTCTTCAGCGGTAATGACAGATATATACTCATAGTATAACTTATAATCAATATTAAATATTTTTATTTTAATGAAATGAGTGGGTGGAAAATATAAAATGCAGGCGATTCTGTTCTGAAAATGAATGTTATTGAAAAATAAGGGCACAATATCCCTGAATTGTTAAAGTGGAAAATCATTCCTTGATATAGGAAAAATCATTTATAATAAAATACGTGTGAAAGCTTACCAGCTTAATGTCGGTGTGGCTGAAATAGGATAGTGTTCGAAAGGATTTACCATGAAATTCATCCATCTCGCGGATCTTCATATCGGGAAGCGCGTCAATGCATTTCCGATGCTGGAGGATCAGCGTTACATTCTGAAACAGATTCTCACGATCCTGCGCGAGGAGCGGCCGGACGGTGGCGTCATCCTCGCCGGCGATATCTACGATAAGGCGATTCCGAGCGCGGAGGCGGTCGAGCTCTTCGACGAGTTCCTCACCCAGCTCGCCGCGCTTAGGCTGCGCGTGTTCATCATCGCGGGCAACCACGACTCGCCGGAGCGCATCGCCTTCGGAAACCGTCTCATGGACCGCTCCGGCATCTACCTCTCACCGGTGTACGACGGCCACGTGAAGCGCATCACCTGCCCGGACAGCGCCGCGTCCGTCACGCTCTCCGCCGCCAATGCTGTCGACCTGAACGCCGGTACCCACTCCGTAGAATCAGCGTCGACCTCCGCAGCTGCATCCACCTGTCCACCGGTCGATGTCTATCTCCTGCCGTTCCTGAAGCCGGCCAATGTCCGTCGCTTCTACCCGGAGGAGACCATCGAGAGCTACACGGATGCCATGCGGGTCGCGATCGCGTACATGGACATCGATCCGACGCACCGGAACCTCCTCGTGACGCATCAATTCGTGACCGGTGCGAGCCGCTCCGACTCAGAGGACATCTCCGTCGGCGGCAGCGATAACGTCGACGCATCGGTGTTTGCACCGTTTGATTACGTGGCGCTCGGGCACCTGCACGGACCGCAGCAGGTCCGGTTCCAGCCGACACCCGAGGAGGATGCTTCCGATCAGGATGCGACCCCGGCAACATCCTCAACAGACCGTTCAGAAAGCCCCGCATCGACGGTGGAAAACACGACCGTCGGCCCGATCATCCGCTACGCCGGCACCCCGCTGAAATACAGCTTTTCGGAGGCTCGCCATCACAAGTCCGTGACGGTCGTCGAGATCGGGGAGAAGAAAGCAGACGGCGTGGTGGACGTCTGCATCAGCACACGGGAACTCCGGCCACTTCATGACATGCGGGAGATCCGTGGCAGTTATGAGGAGCTTACGCTGCGCGCGAACTACGAGGGCACGGCGACGGACGATTACATCCACGCGACGCTCACCGACGAGATCGAGATCCCGGACGCGGCGCGGCACCTGCAGGTGATCTACCCGAACCTGATGAAGCTTGACTACGACAACGCGCGGACGCGTGGGCAGGGCAGTGAGCGTCTGGAGCTCGAACAGCTCGAGGAGAAGTCACCGCTCGACCTGTTTTCAGAGCTCTTCGAGAAGCAGAACCATAAGGAGATGACCGAGGAGCAGGCACGTTACGTACAGGCGCAGATGGAGAAAATCTGGGAGGCATAGAATGCGACCACTGAAATTAAAGCTATCCGCTTTCGGACCCTATAAGGGCGTGACAGAAATTGATATGGAGAAGCTCGGCGAACGCGGGCTCTATCTCATCACGGGCGACACCGGTGCCGGCAAGACCACGATCTTCGACGCGATCACCTTCGCTCTGTTCGGCGAGGCCTCGGGTGAGAACCGGACCGCCGGGATGCTGCGCTCGAAGTATGCGGAGCCGGAGACCCCGACGGAGGTCGAGATGTGCTTCCGTTACCGTGGGCAGGACTATACCGTGAAGCGAAATCCGGAGTACGAGCGCCCGGCGAAGCGTGGCGGTGGCACGACGATCCAGAAGGCGGACGCAGAGCTCACGCTGCCGGACGGCGCGGTGCTCACGAAGCCGCGGGAGGTCGACCGGAAGATCCTGGAGATACTCGGCGTCAACCACCAGCAGTTCTCGCAGATCGCGATGATCGCGCAGGGCGACTTCCTGAAGCTGCTGCTCGCGGACACGAAGGAGCGCCAGGAAATCTTCCGAAAGCTCTTCGAGACCGAGCACTATAAGGCACTGCAGATGCAGATCCTGAGCGATGCGAAGCGGCTCTTCGTCGAAAAGGAGGATGCGCGGAAGGCCATCGAGCACTATGTGCAGTCCACGACGGCGGATCCGCTGAGCCCGCTCTCTGTCGAACTGGAGTACGCGCATAAAGGGGCGATGCTGACGGCGGACGTGCTGACACTGCTCGAGAGGATCATCGCGGACGACGAGATGCGACGCGGACAGCTCGAGACGGAAATCAACGAGGCGAGCGCGGCGCTCGAAAAGATCAGCGGCCACCTGACGGCGCTCGGAGCGTATCAGAAGCTGCAGTCGGATCTCGACCGTACGAAGGCGCAGCTCGAGGAGGCGGAGCCGAAGCTCGACGTGCTGCAGAAGCGCTATGAAGCGGAGCAGGCGCGGGAGCCGGAACGAAAAGAACTGGAGCGCCGGATCACCGTGCTCACAGAGATGCTGCCGCAGTACGCGGAGCTCAGTACGCTTCTGCAGGCACAGACGGCGCGGGAGAAGGCGCTCGACAAGCTGATTTCCGAACAGGCGAAGCGGACAGCGAAGCAGACGAAGGGACAGCAGCAGCTCGAAGCAACGAAGCGGGAGCTGCAGACCCTCGGTAGTGTGGAGGCGGAGCTTGCGACGAAGCAGGCGGCGCAGGAGGCCAATGCACGGAAGCAGAGTGAACTCCGTTCCCTGCAGGCGAACTATGAGGCGCTCCGCCGAAAGCATCGTGCGCTGAAGACGGCACAGGAGGCCCTGAAGACGGCGATGACCCGCTTCGAAGAAGCAGATGCTTCCTATAAGGAGCGAAACCGGGCGTTTCTCTGTGAGCAGGCGGGTATCCTCGCACGCGATCTGAAGTCAGGGGATACCTGTCCGGTCTGCGGGCATGTCATCACCGAAGAGAGTCATCTCGCGACCCTTTCCGAGACGGCACCGACAGAAGCCGATGTGCAGAAGGCACAGCAGCTGTCGGAGCAGCTTCACCGGGCGATGGATGAAAAGAGCCGGACTGCCAATGGACTGAAGGGTGACTACGAGGCCTCGGCACAGCATGTGCTGCAGCAGTGTGCGATGCTCCTCGGTGATGTGAAGATGCAGACCCCGGATGCACCGGAGGCAGCCGCAACCTGCGAGGGCACGACAGAAACGAAGCACGAGGACGCGGTACGTAGGCCATCGGAGCACAGCGACGCACAGGCACCGACCGGAACCGTGGTGGTGACCGCCGCGGTACTGAACGAGGGCTACCAGCGTGTGCAGGCGGCGTGTGCCGACACGCAGACAGCAGCAGGCACGCTTGAGGCTGCCGTGCAGGAACTGACGCTTCGGTCCAAGCGAAAAACTGGCCTTGAACAGCAGATCCCGGAGGCAGAGCGGAAGCTCGAAGCACTGAGCGGAGAAATCCGACAGGCGGAGGCGAAGCAGATCGAGCTGCAGACGGCACAGAAGGCCACCCATGATGAAATCGAAAAGCAGCAGGCGAAGCTTCCGTTCCCGACGGAACGCGAAGCCCGGGCAGAAATCAGTCGCCTCGATGGTCTTAGGACCCAGGCCGACGCGGCACTCGCACAGGCAGAGCAGGCGCTTCGTGCCGAAGAGAAGACACTCGCGGAGCTGCGCGGTTCGCTGCAGCAGCTTTCGGAGCAGGTGAAGATGGCGGAAGGTGCGCAGTATGATGCCGGGACGGAGCGGGCGGAGCAGACACGCCTCAGCGGTCTCCGACAGCAGCGGCGGGCGGAGGCCGATGGTGTCATTGCCCGTATAGAGACGAATAAGGCGCAGCTTACACGAATCAAGGAGGGCGCAGCAGAGCTCAGCGAGAAGGAGCGGCACTATGCCTGGATGAGCGAGCTCTCGAACACCGCAAACGGCACGGTAGCCGGCAGCGAGAAGATGACGCTCGAGACCTACATCCAGACGACGTACTTCGACCGCATCCTTCGGCGGGCGAACACGCGCCTCATGATCATGAGCGATGCGCAGTATGAGCTCGTGCGTCGGAAGAGTGCCGACAATATCAAATCGCAATCGGGCCTCGAGCTGGACGTGCTCGACCACTATAACGGAACACTGCGTTCGGTGAAGACGCTGTCGGGTGGAGAGTCCTTCAAGGCCTCCCTCAGCCTCGCCCTCGGACTCAGCGACGAGATCAGCTCGAGCGTCGGCGGCATCCGTCTCGACACCATGTTCGTCGATGAGGGCTTCGGCTCCCTCGACGAGGATTCGCTGCATGCGGCGATCCAGGCACTCGCGGAGCTCACCGAGGGGCATCGCCTCGTCGGGATCATCTCCCATGTCGGAGAGCTGAAGCAGCAGATCGATAAGCAGCTCGTCGTCACGAAGGACCGCGCCGGCGGCAGCCAGGTCGAGGTGATCGCCTGAAAACAGGTAAGAAGCTGTGTTCACCGGCTTCGATGAAGTGGTGAGAAGCATGGGGTCTGACCCCCATTTGCTTACGGAGAGAACCTGAATTCTGCCCTATGGGGGTCAGACCCCTTTGACTCCAGATACGAAACATGGTTCATCGATTATTTAAAAAAATATACATAGTTCAAATTTTTTAAAGAACGGAGAGGATGAAAAGGACGGAAATGCGTCTTTTCCATTCCTCTCCGTTTGTCATAGTTTTCAAAACTATTTCCACTTCTGAATTTCTTCCATTGACTTCCTATGCTACTTCACGTATTCTATGCACCATCGCGAGGAAAGTTAAAATATTTTAATAAAAAATGTTTAACTATAAATACTCGTAAACAGAACACAAACATAAGATGAATCGCCGGGCTACGGCAAAAGGAGAACAAAATGGATTTCGAGCAGGTTAAGGACATTATCGTAGATACACTCGCATGTGATGAGGAGAAGGTTACCCCGGAGGCACGCTTCCAGGAGGACCTCGAGGTGGATTCCCTCTCGCTCGTAGAGCTGCACATGGCCCTCGAGGATGCACTTGGTAAGACCATCCCGGATGGCGAGATCGGCAAGATGGCGACCGTACAGGATCTCGTTGATTACTGCCAGAACTAAAACAGAGTATATGTAAGCGTTCAGCTCGGTTTTCATCAGAAAATCGGGCTGTTCTAAAGAGAAGGTTTATATAGGAGGTGGGCCATGAAGTCGCCTATCAAGAAGGTTTATGAGCTGTATAAGAACCGTGCGTTCGAGAAGAAGGCCCGGGAGGATATGATCGGACACGTCGGTGTTCACTTTACCTGGCCGCTTGCCGGAAAGAGCGCGGGTGCTGAGAAGGCAGAAAAGGCAGAGGCGAAGGCGGATACGAAGGCAGAGGGAGAGAAGAGCAGCGGTCGGAGTCTTCCGGCGGTGATGATCCCGTCGAGCTTCATCACCTGCCGGAGCTGCGGACGTCGTGCACTCCGTCGTAGATGGGAGGAGAACTGCTTCATCTGTCCGACCTGCGGAAAGTATGCACCGCTCGGCGGCTACTATCGTCTCAAGCTGATCCTCGATCCAGGCAGCTTCAAGGAGCTGGATAGAGATATCGCGGCCGAGGATCCGCTGGGCTTCCCAGGCTATAAGGAGAAGATCGAGAAGCAGGAGGAGAAGACCGGCCTTTCCGAGTCCGTCATCTCCGCGGTCGGCACCATCGAGGGCATCCGCCTCGTGACGGTCGTCCTCGACAGCCGCTTCTTCATGGGCTCCATGTCCCGTGCGGTCGGCGAGAAGGTGACCCGTGCGGTCGAGTATGCCGACGCACATCATCTGCCACTCCTCATCTTCAGCGCAAGCGGCGGCGCCCGTATGCAGGAGGGCATCTACAGCCTCATGCAGATGGCGAAGACCAGCGCAGCCATCGAGACCTTCAGCGAGCACGGCGGTCTCTACATCAGCTTCCTGACCCACCCGACCACAGGCGGCGTCACCGCGAGCTTCGCGACCCTCGGGGACATCACCCTCGCAGAGCCGGGCGCACTGATCGGCTTCGCCGGACCACGTGTTATCGAGCAGACCATCAACCGCAAGCTCCCGAAAGGCTTCCAGCGCGCCGAGTATCTCGAGAACCACGGCTTCGTGGACCGCATCGTGAAGCGCAGTGAGATGCGCGATGTACTGACCGACATCCTGAAGCTGCATGTCGATTCCGGCGTGCAGCCTGGAGCGGTCACCACCAGGGAGGTAAATGCATGATTAAAGACATCATCGAACAGGCCGAAGCACTCGAACAGAGAATCCATACGCTTTCACTGACGAAAGAAGAGATGGAGGCCAATGCGGAGGAAATCCGCCGTCTGGACCAGAAGCGTACACAGCTGCTCGCCCAGTGTGCGGATCTCTCGGCGGCGGATCGTGTCTATCTGGCCCGTCATCCGAAGCGTCCGCACATCGACGATTTCATCGAGCATCTCTTCACCGACTTCTTCGAGCAGAAGGGGGATCATCTCTATGATGAGGATGCGTCCATCTATGGTGGCATCGCCCGCTACAAGGGCATGCCGGTGACCGTTCTCGGGCATCGCAAGGGCCGCACGATGGAAGAGAATATCCGTTACAATTTCGGCATGCCGCGTCCGGAGGGCTATCGTAAGGCACTTCGCCTCATGGAGCAGGCCGAGAAGTTTGGACGCCCGATCATCACCTTCGTCGATACGCCGGGTGCCTATCCTGGTATGGAGGCAGAGGAGCACGGACAGGGTGAGGCCATCGCACGGAATCTCGCGGCGATGAGCAGCCTGCATGTGCCGGTTATCGCGGTCGTTACCGGTGAGGGCAACTCCGGCGGAGCGCTTGCGATTTCCGTTGCCAACCAGATCCTCATGCTCGAAAACGCCGTGTACTCGGTACTGAGCCCGGAGGGCTTCGCCTCGATCCTCTGGAAGGACGCAGGCCGTCACGAGGAGGCCTGCGAGGTCATGAAGCTGACCGCCCGCGATCTTCGTGAGGCCGGTGTCGCGGATCATCTGATCCCGGAGCCGCTCGGCGGTGCGCAGACCGATCCGGAGCGCCTCTATGCAAGCCTCGACATCGTGCTTGAAAAGAGCCTGAATGACCTTCTGAAGCTGAGCCCGGAGGAGGTTCGGAAGCAGCGCCAGGAGAAGTACCGGAATATTTAATTGTGAGCGCAGGCACCGCGTACACCGGTGCGCAGCGGCGTGTGAACACCACTGTCGCCCGGTGCGGAGGCGCTTTGACATAAGTGAGGAGAAACCTTGAACGAAATGAAACTCATCGGCCTCGGGGCCGCGTATCCGGGCCGACTGGTGACCAATGACGACTTAAGTCTGGAGATGGATACCTCCGATGCCTGGATCTATCCACGTACCGGTATCCACGCACGCCGCTTCTGCACGGCAGAGGAAAGTGCCGTGACCCTCGCCATCGAGGCGGCCGGAAAGGCACTCGCAGAGGCGGAAAGCCAGGGCGTTCCGGCGTCGGACATCGGCGCGATCGTCGTGGCGAGCATGTCCGCAGACCTCGCAACCCCGAGCATCGCAGCGATCCTTCAGCGGGAGCTCCGGCTTCTGGAGGTGCCGGCCCTCGACATCAACGCCGCCTGCAGCGGCTTCATCTATGGCCTCGAGGTCGCACGCAGCCTCGCCGCTGTGAGCGGCCGGCGCTATGCCCTCGTGGTCGGCACAGAGCAGCTGTCCCGTCTCCTCTCGATGGAGGACCGCTCCACCGCGATTCTTTTCGGCGATGGTGCGGGTGCAGCCGTGATCGAGTGCACAGAAACAGCGGGAAACAGAGAAGAAGCGGCACCGTACGTACGTCTTTTCGGCTCCCGCGGATCCGATGTGATCCTCGCGCCGGGGGTCTATACGGGTGCGTATGAAGCGCGGGAGGAGACGAACGCAGAGACCGTCTGCATTGACCATATGCTGATGGACGGTAAGGAAGTGTTCATGTTCGCCTGTGACATCATCCCGCGCATCATCGGCGGCCTGCTCGAACAGTCCGGCGAGACGATGGAGGACATCGATCATGTGGTCTGCCATCAGGCAAATGCCCGCATCATCCGGCATGTCTACCGGGCGATGCACTGGCCGGCAGAGAAGTTTTTTATGAATATGGAAAAGCTTGGAAATACCAGCGCTGCATCGATTCCGACGGCGCTTTACGATATGCAGCAGCAGGGACGCCTTCAGCGTGGCGAGCGACTGATCCTCGCAGGCTTCGGCGGCGGACTCACCTGGGGCGGCTGCATCCTGAGCTATGACGCACCGACACGGTAAAGGAGAGATATGACATTACTGAATGAATTACTGGGAACGAAATATCCGATCATCCAGGGCGGTATGGCCAACATCGCCACGGGTCGCTTTGCGGCGGCCTGTGCCTGTGCCGGCGCGCTCGGCCTCATCGGAACCGGTGGTATCCACTTGGCGGAGGAGCTCCGTACCGAGATCCGGACCGCACGGAAGCTGATCGAGGAGGCTGCGACACCGGATTACGAGCCGGTGTTCGGTGTGAACCTCATGCTGATGAATCCATGCACGGAGGCGTTTGTGCAGGTGTGCATCGAAGAGAAGGTGCCGGTGGTGACGACCGGTGCCGGCAATCCGGGACAGTATATGGCGGCCTTTAAGGAGGCCGGCATCAAGGTGATTCCGGTGGTCGGTGCCCCGATCCTCGCGAAGCTGATGGAGCGCCTCGGTGCGTACGCCGTCATCGCCGAGGGCTGTGAGTCCGGCGGACATGTCGGCGAGATGACGACGATGACCCTGGTGCCGCAGTGTGTGGACACCGTGTCGATTCCGGTCATCGCGGCCGGCGGGATCGCAGATCACCGTCAGTTTAAGGCAGCCATGGCCCTCGGTGCCTGTGGCGTACAGATCGGTACGGTGCTGCTGTCCGCAGAGGAGTGCCCGATCCATGAGAACTATAAGGCCGCGCTTCTGAAGGCACAGGGCAGTGACGCCATCGTGACCGGACGGATCGGCGGTACACCGGTGCGTGTACTGAAAAACCAGATGACCGTCGCCTATATCAAGCAGGAGAAGGCTGGCGCCGATAAGATGGAGCTCGAGAAGTTCACCCTGGGTTCCCTCCGTCGCGCCGTGTTCGAGGGCGATGTGAAGACCGGCTCCCTGATGGCTGGGCAGGTATGCGGACAGCTGCATACGATTCGACCGCTCGCGGAGATCCTCGAGGATATCTGTCAGGGATAAATCGAAGCGCGTTTCGTGCAGCGTCGGTGGACGTGAGAAAGGATGCATTTCCGGTGGCGTAGCCTCACGCGGGCTGTCATCGAAAGCAGATAGAAAGGTAGAACATGAAAACAGCATTTTTATACGCAGGACAGGGCAGCCAGTATGTCGGCATGGGTGCCGATCTGTACCGTGATTATCCGGAGTTCCGCCGGGTGTTTGACAGTGTCAGCGATGCGCTTCAGCGCTATACGAAGAGTGAGGACTTCCGTAAGGAGTTTGCAGGGGGCGAGGGCGTCGATCAGAACTATGATCTCCACCGTCTCGTCTTCCAGGATCCGGATGGTGTCATCAACGAGACCCGTTACACCCAGCCGGCGATGGTGGCCTTCGCCTGTGGCGTGACCGAGATCCTCCGTGTACATGGCATCCGTCCGGATGTGACCGCCGGCCTTTCGCTCGGTGAGTACTCGGCACTCGAGGCGGCAGAGGTGATGGACGCAGAGACCACGGTGAACATGGTCGCCTTCCGTGGTGCCAGCATGGCGGCTGCGTCCGAGGGCATCGACTGCGGCATGAGCGCGGTCCTCGGTGTAGCGGCTGAGGATCTCGAGACGGTCTGCCGTCAGGCGCAGCTCGAGACCGGAAAGATCGTTTCTCTCTGCAACCTGAACTGCCCGGGACAGATCGTCATCGGTGGTGAGAAGGCAGCTGTCACGAAGGCGGCCGAAATCATCAGCGCGAGTGGCAGCGGCAAGAGCATCCCGCTTCGCGTGTCCGGACCGTTCCATACCGTCTTTATGAAGAGCGCTGGCGATGCGCTCGCACGCTACTTTAAGAGCATCCGTTTTCAGCGCCCGAAGTGCCCGGTGATGTTTAACTACCTCGGCGGGACCTGTGAGGAGGTCAGTGCATCCGTGGAGTCCACGACGGCGACGACCCTCGCTGGACTTCGCCGGGCGATCCCGGAGCTTCTCGAAGAGCAGGTGCAGAAGCCGGTCCGCATGGAGGCGATTCTCCGTGAGATGTTTGAGGACGGCGTGACGAATTTCATCGAGATCGGCCCGGGCCATACGCTCGCCGGTTTCGTAAAGAAGGTCGCCCGCGATATGGGCATCACGGAGTTCACGGTCACCGCGATCGAGACCTCTGAGGACATCGCGAAGCTCTGTGCGGAAGCCTGAGGGCAGAGCGCCCGCAGCGTCGCGTCGAAGAAATCCATTTTTAACGCAATTTTTCTATAAATACAGTGTTCCACAGGAACAGAAGTGACTGTCTGGAAACAGCCGGAGGAAAAACAAATGTCAGAAACGACAGAAAAGATCACAGGTGCAGCGATCGTCACCGGTGCAGGCCGGGGGATCGGCCGTGCCATCGCGGTGGAGCTCGCGCGTCATGGCTATCACATCCTCGTGGATTATGCGGGGAATGCTTCCGCCGCCGAGGAAACGGTTGCACTCTGCCAGGCGGAAGGCGTCGATGCCTTCGCTGTGCAGGCGGATGTATCTGACGAGGACGCCGTAAAGGGTCTCGTAAAGAGTGCGCTCGAGCGCTTCGGACGCATCGATGTGCTCATCAACAACGCGGGCATCACACGTGACAATCTGATGCTTCGCATGAGCGCAGAGGACTTCGACCTCGTGATCGAGAAGAACCTGCGTGGTGCCTTCCTGATGACGAAGTACGTCGGAAAGGAAATGCTGCACCAGCGCTCCGGACGCATCGTAAACATCTCCTCCGTCGTCGGCGTGCATGGCAATGCCGGCCAGGCGAACTATGCGGCCTCGAAGGCTGGTCTCATCGGTCTCACGAAGACCACCGCCCTCGAGTATGCGAGCCGCGGCATCATCGCGAACGCCATCGCCCCGGGCTTCATCGACACCGACATGACGAAGGTGCTGCCGGAGAAGGTGAAGGAAGCGATGCTGCAGCAGATTCCGCTTCGCCAGTTCGGACGCCCGGAGGATGTCGCGAAGGCGGCGGCCTTCCTGGCATCGGACGACGCCCGCTATATCACCGGTCAGGTACTCGGTGTGGATGGCGGCATGGGCTGCTGATAAAGTTAATATAGAAATATAGGAGAACACAATGAATAAACGTAGAGTCGTCGTCACTGGTCTCGGTACGGTGAATCCGACCGGCAATGATACAGAGACTTCCTGGGCAGCCATCCGCGCCGGACAGTGCGGCATCGGCCCGATCACCCATTTCGATACAGAAAATTTCACGATCAAGCTCGCCGGTGAGGTGAAGGATTTCGATCCGTCTGCCATCATCGACCGTCGTGAGCAGAAGCATATGTCGCGCTATGCGCAGTTCGCCATCGTGGCTGCCGAGGAGGCGATCCGCGAGAGCGGCATCGGGAGCGCAGCGGAGCTGAAGACTTCCGACGCCGCGGACGCCGGCATCGGCCCGAAGGAATATGAGGCGAGCCGTATGGGCGTTATCATCTCGTCCGGTATCGGCGGCCTCAGCACCATTGAGGAGGAGCATACGAAGGCCCTTCAGCGTGGCTTCGAGCGTGTGTCTCCGTTCTTCATTCCGATGGCGATTTCCAACATGGCGGCAGCGAACGTTGCGATCCGTCACGGCTTCAAGGGCATGTGCACCTGTCCGGTGACCGCGTGCGCCGGCGGCTCGAACGCCATCGGCGACGCTTTCCACCGCATCCGTGATGGTTATGAGGACGTCATGGTGGCTGGCGGCACCGAGGCGAGCATCACGGAGCTCGGCATCGGCGGCTTCGCCAGCATGCGTGCCCTCTGCGCTGCGACGAACCCGAAGCGCGCGAGCATCCCGTTCGATCAGGAGCGTGGCGGCTTCGTCATGGGCGAGGGTGCCGGCATCCTGGTGCTCGAGGAGCGTGAGCATGCGCTCCACCGTGGCGCGAAGATCCTCGCAGAGATCGTCGGCTACGGCGCGAACTGCGACGCCTACCACATCACAAGCCCGAACCCGGAGGGCGAGGGCGGTGCCGACTGCATGCGCCTCGCCATCGCAGACGCGGGCATCCAGCCAGAGGAAATCTCCTACATCAACGCCCACGGTACCTCCACGCATCTCAATGATGCCTGTGAGACGAAGGCCATCAAGGCGGTCTTCGGAGCGAAGGCCTACGAGATTCCGGTTTCCTCCACGAAGTCGATGACCGGTCACCTGCTCGGTGCGGCCGGCGGCGTCGAGGCCCTCTTCAGCGTGAAGGCCCTCGAGGAGCAGTTCATCCCGGCGACCATCAACTACCAGGTGCCGGATCCGGAGTGCGACCTCGACATCGTGCCGAACGAAGGACGTGCGGCGAAGCTCGACTACGTCCTCTCGAACTCCCTCGGCTTCGGCGGACACAACGCCTGCCTGATTTTCAAGAAGGCCTGAAGGGAGATGCCATGACAGAAGAGATGAACACGAACCCGTCTGTTTCCGAGGCGGATGCTGAGATCATGACCGCAGCGGCAGCAGAGATGCACGCTTCTTCGGAAGCGGGCGAAAACGCAGCCACGGTCGAGGCGGCACGCGCAGCGCATCCGCTCCGTGTCGATGAGATCAAGGAGATCATCCCACACCGCTATCCGTTTCTCCTGATCGATCAGGTGGTGGATTATGAGCCGGGAAAGTTTGCCGATGCACGAAAGTGCGTCACGGTGAACGAGCCCTTCTTCCAGGGACACTTCCCGCAGTATCCGGTGATGCCAGGCGTCCTCATCATCGAGGCCCTCGCACAGACCGGCGCCGTCGCGCTCCTCAGCATGCCGGCGAATAAGGGAAAGATCGCGCTGTTCGGCGGCATCAAGAACGCCCGCTTCAAGAAGCAGGTACGTCCGGGCGACGTCCTCGAGCTCCACTGTGAGCTCACCCGCATGCACGGCCCGGTCGGCATGGGTACCGCCGTCGCCACCATCAACGGAAAAACCGCTGTGCAGGCGGAGCTCACCTTCGCGGTACAGTAAAAAAATTGTATAGAATCGGCGAGAGCATGATATAATCGAACTGTTCATACGAAATGTAAGTTAAAGGAAAAGGTGCTACATGCTGAACCAGTCTATCGCCGATCTCTATAATCGCTTCCGCATCCACTTCTACAAGCGGGTCTTTTCGAAGGAAAGCAGCCGGGATGAGTCTCTGACCTCGGTTGAGGCCTTCAGTCTCGAGTGCATCAAGGCGCTCGGGGAGCCGACGGTGGCGGAGTTTGCGAAGATGATGGGCATTTCGGCTCCGAACGCGGCATATAAAGTCAATGCACTCGTCCAGAAGGGATATATCGAGAAGGTGCAGTCGGACGAAGACCACCGCGAGTTCTACCTCCACCCGACGGAAAAGCTCGAGAACTACTATCACCGTAGCTACCAGTTTCTCGATGAAGTCGTGAAGCGCTTCGAGGAACGCTTCTCTGAGGAGGACCTCGCGAAGCTCGACGAGATGCTGCAGGTCATCACGAAGGAGATGATCCCGGAGCTCGATCCGGAGCACCTCAGAAAGCGGGACTGATTCGGAAATCAATGTGAACAGGAGAAGAGGGATATCAACCGGCTTTTTGTGCTATCAGCATAAAACAGGCCGGTTTTTTCGTTTCTTTTGACGAATTCTGCGTTTCTTTTCGGGAATTCTGATTTTCTGATTGACATATTTTGAGAAGAAGCATATATTCTATGTAAGCGCTTACATAAAGAGCAGGGAAGCGCTGCCCTGGTAAGCATAGACATCGATTTTTAGAGCATTTCACAGCTGAAAGGAACGAATTAAGATGGAGAAGTTAAATTATCAGGTACTTGATCAGTCTGGTTATCAGGGATATGTCCTGAAGGATGCACCTGTGAAGGTGATGCAGTTTGGCGAGGGTAATTTCCTCCGTGCATTCGTTGACTATTTCTTCGATATGGCAAACGAGCATGCGGACTGGAACGGTAAGGTGACCCTCGTTCAGCCGATCGCACAGGGTCTCACCGAGTATGTCAATGCGCAGGAGGGTCTCTACACCCTGTACCTTCGTGGTTCTGAGAATGGTCAGAAGGTGAACAACAAGCGTGTGATCTCCGCTGTCAAGGACTGCATCAATCCGTATACTGCAGAGGGCTTTAAGGCACTCCTGGAGCTTGCAAAGTCGGATGATCTCGAGTACATCGTTTCGAACACCACCGAGGCCGGTATCGTCTATGATCCGGACACGAAGTTCGATCAGGAGCCGCCGGTTTCCTTCCCTGGTAAGATGACGAGAGTGCTCTATGAGCGTTTCAAGGCCGGCAAGGGCGGACTCGTCGTTCTCTCCTGCGAGCTGATCGACGCGAACGGTCAGGTGCTGAAGCAGATCGTAAACCGTCACATCGATGAGTGGGGCCTCGGCGAGGACTTCAAGAACTGGGTAAACGAGAAGGTTCTGTTCTGCTCCACACTCGTAGACCGTATCGTTCCGGGCCGTATCCGCGATCCGAAGGAGGTTGCAGAGCTCGAGGCGGAGAACGGTTACACCGATCCGCTGACCGATGTCGGCGAGGTATTCGGTGTATGGTACATCGAGGGACCGAAGGAGCTCGAGGACAAGCTTCCGTTCAAGAAGGCCGGCGTAAATGTACATGTCGTTCCAGAGGTTGCTCCTTATAAGAAGAGAAAGGTAAGAATCCTGAACGGTGCACACACCGGCTTCGTACTCGGTGCATACCTCGCAGGCTTCGACATCGTGCGTGACTGCATGCACGACGAGGTCATCCGTGACTACATGAACAAGATGCTCCAGGATGAGATCATCCCGATCCTTCCGCTGGATAAGGAGGATTGCGAGAAGTTCGCTTCTGCGGTTGAGGATCGTTTCAACAACCCGTTCGTTGATCACCAGCTGATGAGCATTTCTCTCAACTCTACCTCGAAGTGGAGAGCGAGAAATATGCCTTCCTTCCTCGAGTATGTTGAGAAGTTCGGTAAGCTTCCGGCAGTGCTCACGATGAGCTTCGCAGCGTACATGGCATTCTACAGCTGTGATATCCAGCGTCGTGAGGAGGATGGCCTCGTATGCAAGCGTCCGGCAGGCAACGAGTACAAGATTCAGGACGACGCCTTCGTCCTCGACTTCTACTTCGCACACAAGGATGACGATGTGAAGACCCTCGTACACGCTGTGATGACCAACACCGAGTTCTGGGGCCAGGATCTCACCGAGATCGCCGGCTTCGAGGAGGCGACCGTACAGAACCTCACCCTCATCCGTGAACAGGGTGCGAAGGCGGCTTACGCAAGCGTACTGTAAAGTGAACCTGTCGGCACATATGCTTTCTGGAAGAGCCGGAAAGCATATCGCCTGGGACAGCGTGGCAAACAATCGAACAGCGGCTTCGCATCGCGGACCTTTCGTGATGTGGATTCGTTCAATGCTTACATCATCGGCCGGGACAGATCACTGCTCCGGCCTGTGGTTTCAGGAGGAAAATTATGGCAAGAGCAAAGGTAGTGCATATCAGCCCGGAGGACAATGTCGTCGTGGCCATCGCTCCGATCGCGAAGGGTGATGAAATCAAGGTCGATGACATTGACCTCGTCGCAGCGGAGGACATCCCACAGGGACATAAGGTGGCCGTCACGCCGATCGCGGCAGAGGGCCAGGTCATCAAGTACGGCGTTTCGATCGGTCACACCACCGAGGATGTGAAGCCAGGTCAGTGGGTGCATACCCACGATATGAAGACGAATCTGTCCGGCGAGGTGGAGTATACCTACGAGCCGGCGGTGCCGGAGAAGAAGACCATGCCGGTCGAGACCTTCGAGGGCTTCGTGCGTCCGGATGGCAAGGTCGGCACGCGAAATGAAATCTGGATCATCCCGACCGTCGGCTGTGTCAATGATGTGGCGAAGCATCTCGTGGAGATGAATCAGGACATCGTGCAGGGCAGCATCGAGGGCCTCTATACCTATACGCATCCGTTCGGCTGCTCTCAGACTGGTCATGATCACGCGACCACCCGTAAGCTGCTCGCAGATCTCGTACGTCATCCGAATGCAGGCGGCGTGCTGGTGCTTTCCCTCGGCTGCGAGAATCTGACCCACGAGCAGTTCCTCGAGGAGCTCGGTGCGTACGATCCGAATCGTGTGAAGTTCCTGACCTGCCAGGACGTCGAGGATGAGTTCGAGACCGGAACGAAGCTGCTTCATGAGCTCGCAGCGTATGCCGGCCAGTTTAAGCGTGAGACGGTCGGTCTCGATAAGCTGGTGCTCGGCATGAAGTGCGGCGGCTCCGATGGCCTGTCCGGCATCACGGCGAACCCGACCGTCGGCCGCGTATCCGATCTGATCGTGGCGCAGGGTGGTACCTCCATCCTCACCGAGGTCCCGGAGATGTTCGGTGCCGAGAGCATGCTGATGGGCAGATGCGTGAATCGGGAAATCTTTGACAAGGCAGCACACATGCTGAACGGCTTCAAGGATTACTTTATCAGCCACAACGAGGTGGTCTATGATAACCCGTCCCCTGGAAACAAGCAGGGCGGTATCACGACCCTCGAGGACAAGTCCTGCGGCTGTGTACAGAAGGGCGGCAAGGCGGCGATTTCCGACGTCCTCGCCTATGCAGAGCCGGTACATACGAAGGGCCTGAACCTCCTCTATGGACCGGGCAACGACCTCGTATCCAGCACGAACCTGACCGCTGCCGGCTGCACGGTGATTCTCTTCACCACCGGCCGTGGCACACCGTTCGGCGCACCGGCACCCGTTGCGAAGATCGCGACCAACGATCGCCTCGCCGAGCGCAAGGCAAACTGGATCGACTTCAACGCTGGTCCGGTGGCTTCCCAGGGTGAGTCCGTCGATGACGCCGGTCGTCGTCTCCTCGACCTCGTGAAGGAAATCGCGTCTGGTAAGAAGACGAAGGCAGAGCAGAACGGCTTCCGTGAGATCTCCATCTTCAAGGATGGCGTCGTGCTGTAAATTTTATGATGATGCCAGTATTCGGAGGCACAGTCCTGCGAACTTCTCGCAGGACGCCCGAGGCTGGCGATCTGCATTAAAAACGTCCCCGGAATGTTTCCAGGGACGTTTTTAATGCGTTCATATATGGAAAAAGCGCTGACAAAGACAGAAGTCGTCAGCGGTCTTTATTCAGATGATGCCGCGCTTCCGTGTATGCTGTATGATCTCTTCGATCTCAGCGGCGATCGCCTCGTCATAGCCCTCGAAGCCACGATAGCGGGCGACAGCGGAAAGTACCTGCTGCTTCACCTGCGGATGCAGGGCGCCACCTCTCAGGCCCTTTACGGCGTCCAGAAGGTCCTGCATCTGCGCGGTCGTCGGCTGTATCGCTGCCACCTGTGCAAAGGCGCGTACCATGCCATCCGGGCGCAGCGCGGACATGCCGGTCACCATGAACAGTGCACCACCGAGCATCACCACCGCGGCCAGAATCATCAGCGGATTATTCTGCTGCTGTAGCATGAGAAGCGCGGCAAGACCGAGTACGCAGCCGCCCACACCAAGCAGTGCAAACTTCCGTGCATTCTTTCGATAGGTTCCCAGCGCCGATTCGCCCGCCTGCACCGGGGGCTTCGGCGTCGGAGCGTTCGTCGTCTCCGCTTCATTCACTACGGTGCTCTCCGCAGTTTCTGCGCGGTCTTCCGTCGATTCACCGGAGACAGGATCGTCTGGACCCTCCACCTGATTCCGCGCCATAAGTTCATTTACTTCATTTAATTTATGCTGATCCATACTGGAAATCTCCTTTTTCATCATTCGTAAATTTTACCTTTTCTTTCCTTGATTCTCAAGTGCATAGCAGAATGAACGTAAAAATAAAAGTGCACTATAAATAACAGCGGAACAGTTTTAAAACGTGTGGTACCGGATTTTACGGGCAGGTAATCGAACTTTTTGAACAACTGATATATCAGTCAAACGCTGAAAAAGTGACGGAATTCCGCCATTTCACTGTAATTACCGAAAAAATTCACAGTAATTTTACATAGTGACAAAACTGTAATATTTTTTCGTTATTATGCTGAAGTAAGGCACGCGTAACTGTGCAAATTTTAGCCTATTTCGTCGATGACAAGAGCGCTTTTTCGATGGTATCATCCCGGAAAACAGAGATGTATTTCGAGAGGTTTTCACTGTTTTACTCTCACGTTATTGCAGGAGGAAATTATGAGCACATTAAACATTATGTTACAGGATCGCGACGCGGTTACAGAGTTCGTGGCTGCAACGACCAGCATGCCGTTTGATATGGATCTCGTACAGGGCTCTCGCGTTGTTGATGCAAAATCACTTCTTGGTATTTTATATATGGGTCTTGGCAAGGTTCTTAATCTGAAGCTCGATACCGAGCATCTGCCGACAGCGAAGCAGACCCTTCACAAGTTCATCGTTGAGTAAGCTGTCACAGGGGCATACCGTCGAGCAGAACGATTCCGTTCGCATCGAGCGGAGTCGACGCCGATCGATCGTGCTGTCCGTGAACAGTAGGGCGGAGGTCATCCTCAAGGTGCCTTACCGGACGACGAACGCAGAAATCAATCGTATACTCTTCGAACGGCAGGACTGGATCCGTACCCACGTGGCACGGGTCCAGTCTGCGCGTGTATCTGCCGATACACTGTCTCCGCTGACGGACGAGGAGCTGCGGCAGCTCAGCCATCAGGCGGCGCAGTACATCCCACCACGTGTAGCGCTGTACGCGGAGCGCATCGGCGTCTCTTATGGACGTATCACGATCCGTCATCAGCGGACCCGCTGGGGAAGCTGCAGCACGAAGGGAAATCTCAATTTCAACTGTCTCCTCATGCTGACGCCGCCGGAGGTCATCGACTATGTCATCGTGCATGAGCTCTGTCACCGGAAGGAAATGAACCATTCCGCGCGCTTCTGGACGCTGGTTGCATCGATTCTTCCGGACTATACAGAGCAGAAGCGCTGGCTGCGGGAGCACGGTGGTGTCATCATCGGACGGCTGGAAGCATAAGTGAAAATAAATAATAAAAAACCAGGGCGGCGTTCCGCCCTGGTTTTTATTTGCGTTTCCGGCGTCCGGTACGACTGTTCAGCATCATATCGCGTCGGGCCTTCTGCTCCCGCGTAAGGTCCCTCGTATGCTTCAGCATACGCTTCCGGCGACGCGAGCGGAGGAACTCCTCCCGACGCTCCAGAAGATAGTAGATGACGAAGACGAGTCCGGCGACGAGTGCGATGACCGCCAGGATGAGCAGCACCCGAACGATCGGCTTCGGCAGCTCGATCCGGCCCTTCTCCCGGTTCAGGACGATCGGTGCGTGGTTCGCCGTGCTTTCCTGTGGCAGCTGACCGGCGACCTTCGGCTTCGTATCCTCCACGGTCTTCCCCGAGAGATGGATCGTCTCTGGTACGGTTTCCTGCACCTTCGCCTCCATCACCGCGGCATCCTGAGATGCCGCGGCCTTCGCCGCGCTGTCATCCGTGAGCCGGATATAGGCCTGGCCGAGGCTTCGGTCGTCCATACTGTAGTCCACCCGGGCGAAGGAGCCGTCGGCTTTTTCCTTGTCGGACAGGTCATAGCGCATCGAACGCTGGACACTGTCGAAGCTTTCGTTCTTCGGGAGCGTCACATGGTTGGACGCATCGATGGTGAAATCCAGCGTATTCACGAGCTGGATGCCGTCTACCTTCAGATTGGAGGCGAGCTTATTATAGCTCTCATCGGCGGTGGCGACCTCGAGCGACTGGAAGTGGTCGTATCCGAAATTGAAGAGATTTCGTGTATCGCGATACTGCGAGTTGTGTCCATTCAGGATGACACAGATCAGCGTCATGCCGTCGCGTTCACAGGCGGTCACCAGTGTGTTGCCGGCGAGGGTTGTGTACCCGGTCTTACCGGCGAACACACCCGGATAGTAATCTGAGAAGGAACGGCGCATCATATGGTGATGGGCGTAAATCGTGTTTTCCGGCGCATCCGCGTTCGGATACTTGTTGATCGGCGCATGGGTATAGACCTGCGTCGCGTCGATGGAACGGAAGGTATCGTTCTGGATCGCGTACTGCATGATCTTTGCGAAATCCGCCGCACAGGTATAGTGCTCCGGATTATTCAGACCAGACGGGTTCGCAAAATGTGAATTCACGCAGCCGAGCTCCGCTGCCTTCTGGTTCATGAGCTCCGCAAACTTTTCATTGGAGCCGGCGATGTATTCGGCGAGGGCATTTGCGCAGTCGTTGGCCGACTGAAGCAGCAGACCATAGAGACAGTCCCGCACGGAGAGCTTATCGCCCGGAACCGCACCGATGATCGTCGAGTTCTGCTCGAGATTCCCATTGACCGCGGCATAGGAGAATGTGACCTTGTCTTCGAGATTCGTACAGTTCTCGAGGACGATGATGGCGGTCAGTACCTTCGTGATCGAAGCCGGATAGTAGGCGGTCGTCGCGTTCTTTTCATACAGTACAGCGCCGGAATCGGCATCGATGAGGATCGCGCCCTCGGATTCGACGTTGAATTCCGGTGTCGGCCAGGTCGCTGCATAGGCGGTGAGTGGTGCGCATCCACTTGCAGACAGCGCGGAGCTGAGTACCGATGTCACCGATCGTCCGGCATCCGTGAGGATGTTCCCGGTCGACGACATTGCCTCAGACCGCATCGTTCCAGAGGGATCCGAAACGACGGTGGCGGAGAGCAGTGAGAGCGCGCTCAGTGTCAGGAGACTGCGTCGGACGAAGCGTGACAGATATTTCGTTTGTTTCTTTTTCTTATCCTTCATTTGTATCCCTGGCGGCGGTCTTCAGCACGATCGCGGCCTTATACAGGTCGCCATCGATGGAGATGACGAGCTCGCCATCCATTAATTTCGTGAGGCTCTTCGCGATCGAGAGACCGAGGCCTGAGCCCTCTGTGGTCCTGCTGACATCACCGCGTACGAAACGCTCGGTGAGCTCCTCCGGGGAGATATTCAGCGGACGGGAGGAGATGTTTTTGATCGTGCAGGCAGCGGTGCCTGTCTCTGTATCCTCGGTGACATCCACGTAGACGCGGGAGCCACGAAGCGCATACTTGCAGCAGTTGTTCAGCAGGTTCTCGATGACACGCCAGAGGTGGCGGCCGTCGGCACGGATCATGACCGGATGCTCCGGATAGCTGAGGATCATCTCGAGCTTTGCAGCTGAAGTCTTGTCCTCGAACTCACCGAGTGCCTGCTCGACGATCTCCGTGTAGTTGATATCGGCGAAGTCAATCTTGACGTTGCCGGAGCTTGCCTTGCTGGCTTCGACCAGATCCTCCGTCAGTGTCTTCAGACGTGTGGACTTCTGATCGAGCACCTTCAGATACGCCTGCACGTTCGGATTATCGATGTTCTCTCGCTTCAGAAGATCGACGTAGCTGATGATGGAGGTCAGCGGTGTCTTGAGGTCATGCGAGACGTTCGTGATGAGGTCTGCTTTCAGGCGCTCTGCCTTGACCTGTTCATCCACGGCCTGACTGAGACCGGTGGCGATCCGCCAGGCGTAGCAGTCGATCGCGAGGATGATGATCGCGATGCCAAGTGCCGACAGAAAGGCCCGGAGGCTCTGTGCCTGGAAGAAATGGACGAAGAGCGTTACGACCATACCGGCAGCCAGCAGATTCGGCAGCACGAAGAGCACATAGGTAAATATCTTCGGGGTGGTTTTTTCCGCCGCATGGATATAGTGCCCGATGAGGCCAGCGGTGCCGTTCAGAAGCGAATCCGCCCAGAGACGACCGGCCTTAAAGCTGCGCACGATCGAAAGCGTGAGTGGCAGTGCCACGAAGTAATCCGCGAGGAAGCGGATGCAGTTCTCCCAGAAGCTCCAGTTATCGATGACGCCGAGGATGTTTTCGAGCGAGCTCAGGAATACCGGTGTAACGAGGAAGGCGATCAGTCCAAAGAGGGCACCGATCAGCATCCGAAGCTCGACCGGCAGGTGATCAAACGGAAGAAGATGGGGCTTTCGGTCGCTCTGTTCCGCGCCATGGCCGGTCCAGGTGATGAGGAGCACGAGGCTTACGATGAAGCTGACGCTCGAGAGGATCAGGAGTGTCAGACCGATGATGCTGTTTTCACGTCGCTCGTTGTACTCCTGTGAAGCGTCTGCGAAGGAATCCTGCACCGGAAAGCTGGTGTCGATACCCGTGGAAAAACGATACTGGCAGTTACTGCCGAACGGACTTCTCGCCTGCAGAAGCATGATGAGATCCTGCGGCAGGTCGTGGTAGTCAGAGATGACCTCCAGCGAACTCGAATCGGTATAGGCGTACTTCGGAAGGCTGCGAATCTCGTCCTCGCTCAGTGATGGGGCGTTGGTATAGACGCGGCTTTCCTGATCCTTCTGATAGATGACATTAAAATAGAAGTTTGTACGTGCAGGATCAAATTCGCTCTTGACGGCATAGTAGCGTGCCAGATGGCTGAGTGCCTCCTTCGTCAGTGTGCCGAGCGACATCTGCCCATCGGTCGGGCTCTGCTGCTTATAGTTCGGCATGTAGGCCCGGTACTGTACGACGATCTGATGCTTCAGCTCATCCATCTCCTTCGTGACGGTCGCTACGCCGCCCTCCCGAAGCTGGTTTTTCGTATCGAAGTAGTAGCCCATGGAACGCCCGTACTGGATGAGATAATCCAGGGAATAGGAAACGTTCTGCCCATTGACGTCGGCCTGTGCGATGATCTGATTCAGATTCAACTTGCCGTCCTCCTCGAAGATATCCGTGAGCTTGATATAGTCGAAGACGTCAGCCATGGTCTGGTGGGCCTGGTTCTCGAAGGCATTGCTTTCGATGTAGTCCGGCTGCGACACATACTCGAGCGCATTTCCGCCCGCCGCGCCGAAGGTGAGGATGCCGATGCTCACGAGCACCATCAGGATGGCGATGGCGTTCACAATCGCGCTGATTACTTTTTTGATCATTACTTGTCGCCGTCCTGCTTCTCGATCTTATAGCCGACACCCCAGACGACCTTGAGGTAGCGTGGCTCACGCGGATTGATCTCGATCTTTTCACGGATATGGCGGATGTGCACCGCGACGGTGTTATCCGCGCCGATCGCCTGCTCGTTCCAGATCGAGGTGTAGATGTCGTCGATAGAGAATACCTTGCCCGCGTTCTTTACGAGCAGCAGCAGGATATTGTACTCGATCGGGGTCAGCTTGATCGGATTGCCATCGACGGTGACCTCCTTCGTGTCATCGTTCATGACGAGACCACCACAGGCATAGATATTTTCGCTCGTGGTTTCACCCATGTTGCCGAGCTGTGTGTAGCGGCGCAGCTGAGACTTTACGCGGGCCACCAGCTCGAGCGGATTGTACGGCTTCGTGAGATAGTCATCGGCGCCGACATTGAGACCGAGGATCTTATCGTTATCCTCCCCCTTTGCGGAGAGCATGATGATTGGGATCGAGCTCGTTTCACGTACCTTCAGTACAGTGTGTACACCATCGAGCCCCGGCATCATCACATCGACGATCAGAAGATCAACTTTATTCTTTTCCATGATGTCCAGTACATCATAGCCATCGTAGGCTTTTAAAACATGAAAGCCCTCACCGGTCAGGTAGATGGAAATCGCCTCGACGATCTGCTTATCGTCATCGCATACCAGTATTGTCTGCATAGAAAACCTCCATGAAAAAATATAAATTAACTACATTAGTATACCGTACTATGAGGAGCAATGCAAAAAAAGAAAGCATCGAAATATGTGACGGTTTTATGAAGATAAAAGAAGAGCTGTGCAGCGGGCACAGCTCTTCGGGTGATGTTATGCGGATTCAGGCGGCAGGGGTTTCTGCAGCTGGTGTTTCTGCGGCTACCGGCTGAACGAAATCGCTCTTGATGTAGGCATCCTCGCCGTTGTAGTCGATATTGACCCAGCCATCGGCTTCACCCTTATAGGTGACCTGCGTGCCGGCATCGAGAACGGCGAGTACACGGCAGTCGGTATTCGGCTCGGTACGAACCTTGACGCCGGTCGTGGTCATATAGATCGCGGTCGTCGGCTCCGGTGTGGCCGTCGTCTCTGGAACGATCGGTTCGGTCTCCATCACCGGCTCGGTGGCGGCTACGGTGGCAGCTGGTGTCGTCTCGATCGTCGCACTGCCGGAGTTGCCCATCAGAACGCGGATCAGAATGACCGCGAGGATGAGACAGAGAATCGGAATCACGTACTTCAGGATGCCGTACAGATCCAGCTCCTGCTTTCTGCCCTTCTGACCGCCACGTGGACGGTTCGCATTGCGACGACCAGAAGCGGCTGCCCGCTTCGCTGTACTGGTTGCGGCCGGACGACGATTTCCATTCCGGGATACGCGCTCGGAATCACGAAGCGGCCGGGTCGGACGCTGGTTCGTATTCCGGCTGGAGCGGTGATGCACATTACTGCCGGAACGACGTGGCGCATTTCCTAATGGAAGATCGACACCACTCGCATCGAAGGATGAACGTGGTGCTGTAGCAGCTCCTGCGCCGAAATCTTCCGAACCGGCAGCCGTATCGTATCCGCCCTCGTTTTCTGTCGCAGTATAACGGCGCACGGTATCGGCATCGTCTGAACCGTCTGCCTCATAGCTGCTGCTCACGCTGTCTGCTGCATCTGTAGAAGCATACGAATTTGAACCTGCCGCAGCGAAACTTCTCTCACCTGCCGCCGGTCCGCTGTAACCGCTGGAGAAGCGGCTGGAACCCTGGAAGCTGCGTGTTTCGTAGCCGCCTCCGGATGAACGCTGCGCGTTCGAGTCTACATAATGCTCGAGTGCATCCTTCAGAAGAGAGAAGGAATCATTCGCCGCCTGCGCCGTCGCCTGGACACCGTTCTCGGTCTGCTCCGCATATAAACGGATGGCGTGATACTGATCCCGCGTCTCCTTTGAAATCAGCCGGTTTTCAAACAGCTGCTCGATATCACTCTCGAGATTGTTCGAAACGAGAACCGCCTTATCCACCTGCATACGGACGATCCGCTTCAGAATCTCACGGTCCAGAACCATGGCTTCAGCATAGCGACCGTTCAGAATATTCTGTTGAGCCTCATTTAAGTCGGTGCGAATTTTGCCCCAGATACTAGCTTCTCTTGGTGTTGGCATCAGAAACCTCCTTGACGGGAACATGTCCCAGCGCCGGAAAACGGCACGGAAAGATATTTTTTTGAGAAAAAAGAATGTCTTTTTTCGGAAAAACCTTCTTTAAATATACAGTCTAAGTATAACCAATTTCCAAAATCACTTCAAGGAAAAAGCATTTTTTCAGTCACGCAGCTGCCCCTGCATGAACGGTTATTCAGAAGCAGTATAGACGCCGTAACTGAAGCAGTGCTGAAAAAGTAGGGTTGGGATGTGGATATCGGCGGGGCGCAATGCCGAGCCCCTGCTTGCGACTGCGCGGAATGTATGTTACACTGCGAAAAACCGTCGTTTTCGTGCACGTCTCGAAGGCGAGTGCAGAATCGGCATCCTATACATAGAAACAGAAAGTGAAAGATTATGAGATTAAGACATATCACCGGCTCAGAGGACTACGTCGCGCAGTCTGAGTACGTCGTACACGAACCAGAGAAGAACAAGGGACAGTGGCAGCAGTTTTTCGGTAACGGGCACCCGATCCACGTGGAGATCGGCATGGGTAAAGGCCAGTTCATCGAGCAGATGGCGCTGACGCACCCGGAGATCAACTACATCGGCATCGAGCGTTACGATACCGTGATGCTGAAGGCGCTGAAGAAGCGAGAAGCTCTGATGGCGGAAGGTGAAGCACTCCAGAACCTCACCTTCATCTCTATCGACGCTCGCCTCCTCGCAGATGTCTTCGAGGCCGGCGAGATCGAGCGCGTCTACCTGAACTTCTCCGACCCGTGGCCGAAGGACCGCCAGGCGAACCGCCGTCTCACCAGCCCGGTTTTCATGAAGATCTATCAGCAGTTCCTGAAGCAGGACGGCGACCTCGAGTTTAAGACGGATAACGAAGGCCTCTTTGATTACTCCCTCCTGTCCATCCCGGAAGCCGGCTGGACCCTGACCGCCGTTACCCGCGACCTTCACCACGACGAGCGTATGAACCAGGGCAATATCATGACCGAATATGAAGAGAAGTTCTCCGCAAAGGGAAATCCGATCTTCAAGCTGATCGCGACACCGCCAGTACACGAAGCATAAACAGAATTCTGCAGGCAGGGGACCCGGAGGGTCCCCTGCCTGCCTGAACTGTTACATATGGTCAAAATTTTTTTGAAAAAGTTTTGAAAACCTGTTGACAATCAAAAACAGATTTTGTATATTACATAGGCGTCGAGCGGAAGACACGACACGAAAGACAAATGCACCTTTAGCTCAGTTGGTAGAGCAGCGGACTCTTAATCCGTTTGTCCAGGGTTCAAGTCCCTGAAGGTGCACTCGAAAAGTTCATATCTGTTTTATGCACCTTTAGCTCAGTTGGTAGAGCAGCGGACTCTTAATCCGTTTGTCCAGGGTTCAAGTCCCTGAAGGTGCACGACGAAGAGCCACATGTGAAAGCATGTGGCTTGTTTTTTATGAAAAAGTTCAGGCTGACCATTCGGTCTCCTGTCTCGAAATTTACATATCGTAAGAGAATTTTAAATGTACAGCGGCCATGACATGGTATAATGTACTTTTATACAGATGAAATTTAAAATGGCAAGCTGTGCGGTGTATCCTGCACAGTGAACACGCAGCAGAGAGGTTACGAATATATGTTAAATCGAAACTTTACCCGTCTGACAGCACTGATGCTGGCGGGCAGTATGCTGGTGCTGACCGGCTGTCAGCAGCAGATCGGGGATACCCGGATGGCGACCGAGACAGAATCAGAGATCGTGGTGACCACGGCTCCGGAAGCCGCCACGGTCGATGCCGTCGCCGCGCTGGGGGTCAACTCGAACGTCCTTCCGTCCATCGCCGGTGTCACCATCGACGGATCCGCCGAGGACCTCGCACCGGTTAACCTGACGGTCGGCGTCATCAACTCCGTCGTTGCCGATCTCCAGCAGCGCCTGATGGATCTCGGATTTATGGATCCTGATGAACCGACAACCTACTATGGAGAAGCGACCTCACAGGCGGTCAAGTATTTCCAGCGTCAGGTCGGCATGGCGCAGGATGGTATCTGCGGTGTCCAGACCTGGGATGCGATCATGAGTGATACGGCTCCGCACTATGCGCTGAAGCCGGGCTTCCAGGGTGCGGATGTTACGAATGCGCAGTATCGTCTGTATAACCTTGGTTATCTCTACCACGCCTCGGATGTCAATGGTACCTATGACGAGACGACCGTGGAGGCGATGAAAAAGCTCCAGACACAGAACGGACTGAATCCGGATGGTATATACGGCACCGCAACCTATAATCTTCTTTATTCAGATGAGGTAAAGGCAAACATCGTCGCTCTCGGCGAGCAGTCCGACCTCGTAAAGAAGTACCAGCAGTACCTCATCAACCTCGGCTATCTCAGTGGGGAAGCGGATGGTAACTTCGGACAGGGCACGCAGGCGGCCATCAAGGCCTTCCAGGCACGAAACGACCAGATCGTCGATGGTTACCTCGGTCCGGATACCAGAGCAGCGCTCGAGAATCCGAACGCGATGCCGTTCGCGATGCGTCTCGGCGAGCAGTCCGATTCCGTCAAGAACCTGCAGGAGTACCTCGCGAAGTACGGCTACCTCGATAAGAGCAACATCACCGGCTACTATGGTGAAGTGACGAAGAACGCCGTCGCAAGCTTCCAGAAGGTAAACGGACTCGGCCAGGATGGTGCGGCCGGTGCACAGACCATGAACATGTTCTACAGCGGCAAGGCGAAGTCGAGGCCGAAGAACAGCTCGAGCAGCACAGGTACGAACCGGAACAACAGCAGCTCGTCCGGTAATAAGAGCAGCAGTAAGAATAACAGCAGTGCAGTGAGCGGCAATGTCGGCGGCGGAGCGACGGTCTCCGGATCCGCAGGTGCACTGGTATCCATCGCCGCATCGAAGATCGGCTGCCCATACGTATGGGGCGCCAAGGGACCGAACAGCTTTGACTGCTCCGGCTTCGTCTACTGGTGTCTCAACCAGGCAGGTGTCGGTGTATCCTACATGACCTCCTCCGGATGGCGTAATCCGGGACGATTCCGTCGCGTATCCTACAACGAGCTCCAGGCAGGAGATATCATCGTCGTATCCGGCCACGTCGGCATCTGTGCAGGTGGCGGCAGCGTCATCGATGCATCCTCCTCGAACGGACGTGTCGTACATAGATCACTCGGTCCATGGTGGGCGAACCACTTCATCGCCGGCTGGAGAATCTTCAGCTGATCAATATAAAAACTCCGTTAGAAAGGGACGTGCCCCTCTCCAACGGAGTTTTTTAATGCCGAAGCTTGACGAACTCCTGCAGCAGCGTCTCCGCCGCTGTCGACAGTGAACGTGACTGATCGACGACCGCGCAGAAGGTCCGGTCCGGCAGCGGGTCGGTGAGCTGGATACGATAGACCTCACCACGCGCGAGGGCATCCCGCGCGAGTGCCTCTGGATAGAAACCGATCCCGAGATCATACGCCACCATCGGCAGGATCTGATCCGTGGAGGAGGCCTCCAGCTCCGGATCGAACGGCAGCTGATGATTCAGAAAGTACTGCACATAGAGCTCGCGGGTGCCGGTATCGCGGCCGACGCTGATGAGTGGATAGGTATCGAGCTCACGCAGAGACATGGGCTGCTCCGCAAGGTGCCGGAGCCCCGGACCGACGATGGGGATTTCCTTAAAGGCAAAGAGTGGCTCCATCGAGAGCGTACCATGAATCGCCAGCGGTGTGGTCACGAGTGCGATATCGGCGAGGCCGTCCCGCAGTGCCTTCAGTGCGCGAGGCGTCGAGTGATTTGAGATGCTGATGCTGATTTCCGGGAAGTTCTTTTTAAAGTCCCGCAGCACCGGCAGCAGCACGAGACGAAGTGCGTTCTCGGAGGCGGCGATGGTGACGTGACCGCTTTCCATATTGACATCCTTCTGGAGCTCCCGCTCACCGAAACTCAGCTGCTCGTACGCGATCGACACATGCTCGTAGAGCTTCTGCCCGACCTGTGTCAGGGTGATGCCACGCTTCCCGCGGTGCATGAGCTTACAGCCGAGCTCTGCCTCGAGGCTGTTCATCGCGCGACTCACGTTCGGCTGATTCGAGCCGAGCATGCGTGCTGCCTGGGTGAAGCTGCGACAGCTGCCGACATAATAGAAGATGCGATAATAATCATACGAAACCATAGGGACCTCTTCGCTCAATAGAGGTAACAGTTCAGGCCGCCCCGCCGGATCCCCTGCCTGAACTGTTACCAATAGAGATTATTTCCAAAAATACAATACAAGCTTGTGATTAATATATCAAAATGAACAATCGAAGTCAAAATGACATGATAAATATATAAAAAATACGGCTTGAATATGAAAAAATGCGGAATATAATAGCAACCGAAGTAATCGGGAGCACCATGCCTGCCCGGAAAAGGGGGCTGCCCTGCATAGATGAATTCCGTTGGCCGGTTTCGGTACGGAATTTTTTTATTGCATACGGCACCCGGAGCGGCATCACTCTCGAGCACTTACGTAAAAGAATATGGAGGTAGTAGAATGGAGCAATTTACTTCGGAACTCCAGGAACAGCTGCAGGTCGCCACTGCATTCACGATTCCGGTGTTCGGAGGGATTCAAGTTGCCGAATCGACCGTCATCACCTGGGTGATCATGGCTGTACTGGCTGCGCTTTCCATCTATCTGGGTTCGAACCTGAAGGTACACAACCCGGGTAAACGTCAGCAGGTCGCAGAAATGATCGTCACCTTCCTGGACAACTTCATCAACGGGATGCTGGGAGAGAAGGGAAAGCAGTATGGAACCCTGATTTCCGTCATCCTCATCTATATCGGAGTGTCCAACGTGATCGGTCTGTTCGGACTGAAGCCGCCGACCAAGGATCTGAATGTCACGGTCGGTCTTTCACTCATCAGTATCGTGCTGATCGAGGTCGCGGGTATCCGCGCGAAGGGCGCGAAGGGCTGGATGAAGAGCTTTTCACAGCCGGTTGCGATCGTGACACCGATCAATATCCTCGAGCTGGTGATTCGTCCGCTGTCCCTGTGCATGCGACTTTTCGGTAATGTACTCGGCGCATTTATCATCATGGAGCTGATCAAAATGGTCGTTCCGGTCGGCGTTCCGGCCATCTTCAGTCTCTATTTTGATATATTTGACGGACTGATTCAGGCATACGTTTTCGTATTCCTGACATCGCTTTACATCCAGGACGCGGTGGAGTAAACCGCAGCCGTCCTGCGACCGTCTCCCTGGGTTCGGCCAATGCCGTCGACCGGGAGATCGTCACGCTGCAAATGTGAAACAGCCCCTTCATTTGAAATGAAGAGCGGTAAACATAGGACGACCATCCAAAACAGAAAAGCCATGATGGTCGCTGATTTGTGAATGAATTTAAAGGAGAAAAATTATGAGCGTAACAGCAATTGGTGTCGGTTTAGCAGCATTCGCCTGCATCGGTGCAGGTCTTTCCATCGGTATCGCAACTGGTAAGGCAGCAGAGGCCATCGCAAGACAGCCGGAGGCAGACGGCAAGATCATGAGAATCCTTCTTCTGGGGTGCGCCCTCGCCGAGGCAACCGCGATCTACGGCTTCGTTCTCGGTATCCTCTGCATCTTCTTCCTGGGCTGATCTTTGTTTGAGACAGTAGTACAGTGAAGACAGGAGAAGAAACATGTTAAGAGTAGATATCAACTTATTATTTACCGTGATCAACCTGCTGTTCCTGGTTTTCCTTATGAAGAAGTTCCTCTTCAAGCCGGTGCGCGCGGTCCTCGAGAAGCGTCAGAACGAGATCGAGGCATCGTTTAAGAACGCAGATGCCGTCAACCAGGAGGCAGCAGCGCTGAAGGAGAAGTATGAGGCGAGCCTCTCGAACATCGAGACGGAGCGTCAGGAGACCATCAATCAGGCGAAGATCGATGCGTCGAAGGAGTACGACGAGATCATCCACAACGCAAACAAGAAGGCCGACAAGATCATCGCCGAGGCGAAGATCCAGGCCGAGAAGGATGCCGAGACGAAGCAGCATGAGATGCAGCAGCAGATGGCCGTGCTCGTCGCACAGGCAGCCTATAAGATCGCGACCTCTCATGACAGTGCAGCGAACGACAGCCAGCTGTTTGATCAGTTCCTGAACGACAGTGAGGGGCAGCAGCCGAACGGCACGAAGGAGGCATAAGCGATGACGCAGAATGCAAGAGAGATTGCAGAACGTTTGATTCAGCTGCAGGTTTCTCCGAGCGTGATGAGTTCGACCTCACGTATCTTTGAGGTCCTGCCGGAAACCCTTTCCGAGCTCGGTGATCCGACCGTGTCACTGGAGAAGAGAAACACCATCATCGACAGTGTGTTCCCGACCGAGGTGCGAGATACCCTGAAGCTTCTCTGTGAGCAGAATGCGCTCGGAAGCTGGAAGGACATCGCACAGCAGTACAGTGAGATCCGTGCGACTGCAGAGCGCCAGACCCAGGTTCGTCTTCGCTACGTGACGAAGCCGACGGAGAAGCAGCTCCTGAATATTCAGAAGTTCGTTTTTGATAAATATAAGACCCAGTATTTCGACTTTCAGATGCAGGAGGATAAGGCACTCGGTGGTGGCTTCATCCTCGAGGTAGGCAACGATCAGTACGACTGGTCGACGAGCGGCCGCCGGAATCAGTTCCTCGAGCAGCTCCGGAATACCCGTTCCAGCCTCACAAGCGATGCCGACATCCTGACGATTCTTCAGAAGGGCATCTCAAACTTCGACCTGAAGGCCGAGAAGAAGGAAATCGGCTTCATCGAGAGCGTCGGTGATGGTATCGCCATCATGAACGGCCTCGATCATGCCATGTATGGCGAGGTCATCGAGTTCGATAACGGGACGAAGGGTATGGTACAGAACATCGAGCGGAACCGTATCGGTGTCATCCTCTTCGGTGACGAGACCGGACTCGGCGAGGGCAGTCGTGGTATGCGTACCGGTCGTATGGCCGGCGTACCGGTATCCAATGACTACCTCGGTCGTGTCGTAAACGCTCTCGGTGAGCCGATCGACGGTCTCGGTCCGATCCATGAGGACGAGTACCGCGCCATCGAGCAGCCGGCACCAGGCATCATCGATCGTCAGCCGGTCAATGAGCCGCTGCAGACCGGTATCCTCGCGATCGACTCGATGTTCCCGATCGGTCGTGGACAGCGTGAGCTGATCATCGGCGACCGTCAGACCGGTAAGACCTCCATCGCGATGGATACGATCCTGAACCAGGCGGATAAAAACTGTATCTGTATCTATGTCGCCATCGGTCAGAAGGAGTCGACCGTTGCTTCGCTCGTTGAAAACCTGAAGAAGCACGATGCGATGAAGTATACCTGCGTCATGGCGGCCACCGCTGCAGATCCGGCACCGATCCAGTACATCGCACCATATGCAGCGACCGCCCTCGCTGAGTACTTCATGTACAAGGGACAGGATGTCCTGATCGTCTACGATGATCTCAGTAAGCATGCCGTCGCCTACAGAGCGCTGTCTCTGCTTCTCGGTCGTGCACCGGGACGTGAGGCGTATCCTGGTGATGTCTTCTATCTGCACTCGAGACTCCTCGAGCGTTCCTGCCGTCTCAGTGAGAAGCTCGGTGGTGGCTCCATCACCGCACTTCCGATCATTGAGACCCAGGATGGTGATGTTTCGGCCTATATCCCGACGAACGTCATCTCCATCACCGATGGTCAGATCTTCCTCGAGAGCAACCTCTTCTTCGAGGGTCAGCGTCCGGCCGTCAACGTCGGTCTGTCCGTATCCCGAGTCGGTGGTGCGGCACAGGCGAAGGCCATGAAGAAGGCCTCCGGCTCCCTCCGTATCGATCTCGCGCAGTATCGTGAGATGGCCGTCTTCACGCAGTTCTCCTCGGATCTCGATCAGAACACCCGTGATCTCCTGACCCAGGGTAAGGTGCTCATGGAGCTTCTGAAGCAGCCACTCGGTCATCCGATGTCCCTGGCGGATCAGGTCATCACCCTTGTCACCGCGCTCAATAAGAAACTGATGAGCGTCGAGCCGAAGCATGTCAAGGAATTCCAGGGGGAGATGCTCACGTATTTCGCACAGCGCTATCCGGAGATCGGTAAGAACCTCGAGATTTCGAAGGTGCTCGATGACGATGCGAAGAAGAGCATTCTGAGCGTCGCCGACGAGTTCCTGAAGATCTGGGACAGCGAGCACAGCACATCAGGAAGCACGAGCGCAGTCTAAGCGTTTCATCATATAACGCCAATGCTTCCGGCGAAGCATCGTCGTGCAGCAGGTGAGGATTGCCTCGTCCATATCGTTATCTATACGTAGGACGTGACATTTTATCCTGCGGAGTCGAATCGGCTCCGGGACATGAGGATGCCGGCGGGAAGCATTGGCGGAAGACAGGAGTACATCATGGCAACAACAAGAGAGCTTCGGGATCGTATCTCGAGCATCGATAATACGCTGAAAATCACCAACGCCATGTACCTCATCTCCAGTACGAAGCTCCGGAAGGCGAAGACGGATCTGGCGAAAACCGAGCCGTATTTCTATACGCTGCAGACGATGATCCAGCGTATCCTTCGTCATCTGCCGGAGGATTTCACGCATCCATACCTGGATGTGCGTCGTTCGGTTCGTGAAACGATGGAACCGAGGGATTATAAGACGGCGGTCATCTGCGTGACAGCGGATAAGGGTCTCGCCGGTGCCTATAATCATAATGTGATCAAGCGGACCGAGGAGATCCTCCGGGAACGCCCGAATCATCAGCTGTTCGTCGTCGGCGAGATGGGCCGTGCATACTTCCATGCACAGAACGAGCCGATCGCGCACCACTTCCGCTATACGGCGCAGAATCCGACCCTGCATCGGGCACGTGTCATCACGGGTCATATGCTGGATCTTTTCGAGGCACATGAGTTCGATGCGCTCTACATCGTGTATACACGTATGAAGAACAGTCTGGAGATGGTCACCGAGACCGAGCAGCTGCTTCCGCTGGATAAGCTGAACGGCGGTGTGCTGGGAACGACGGTACCGATGGTCGCGGGTATGGAGGAGTTCCGTATGCGTCCGACACCGAAGGCCATCATCGACAACGTCATCCCGGATTATCTGAACGGTTTCATCTACAGTGCGCTGGTCGAGTCCTTCTGCTCGGAGCAGAATGCACGTATGACCGCGATGGATGCCGCGAACCGGAGTGGTAACAAGCTGAAGCAGCAGCTGAGCATCCAGTATAATCGGCAGCGTCAGGCACAGATCACACAGGAAATCACGGAGATCGCCGCTGGCGCCCGCGCGCAGCAGCGGAAGTAGTTAGGAGGATACATGCAGACAGGAAAAATCGTGCAGGTGATGGGACCGGTCGTCGATGTGGCGTTTGATACCACACCGCTTCCGGAGATCAAGACTGCACTTAAGGTAGATAATCATGGCAGAGAGTGTGTCATGGAGGTGGCACAGCAGATGGGGCAGAGCGTCGTGCGCTGCATCATGCTGAGTGCATCCGAGGGACTCGAGCGGGACATGGTCGTCACGAATACAGGTGCCGGAATCACTGTTCCTGTGGGTGAGAAGACCCTCGGCAGACTGTTTAATGTGCTGGGCGATGCGATCGATGGACAGCCGGCACCGGAGACGGAGGAGCACTGGGAGATCCACCGGAAGCCGCCGAAGTTCGAGGACCAGAATCCGGTACAGGAGGTTCTCGAGACCGGTATCAAGGTCATCGATCTGCTGGCACCGTACGCAAAGGGTGGTAAGATCGGTCTGTTCGGTGGTGCCGGTGTCGGTAAGACGGTCCTGATTCAGGAGCTGATCCGGAACATCGCGACGGAGCATGGCGGATACTCGATCTTCACCGGTGTAGGTGAGCGTTCCCGTGAGGGTAATGATCTCTACAGCGAGATGACCGCGAGTGGTGTCATCAAGAACACGGCGCTCGTCTTCGGACAGATGAATGAGGCACCGGGTGCCCGAATGCGTGTGGCGGAGACCGGTCTTACGATGGCCGAGTACTTCCGTGATGTGCAGCATAAGGATGTGCTGCTCTTCATCGATAACATCTTCCGTTTCGTACAGGCAGGCTCCGAGGTTTCGTCTCTGCTTGGTCGTATGCCGTCAGCCGTCGGTTATCAGCCGACCCTCGCGACGGAGATGGGCCAGCTGCAGGAGCGTATCGCGTCGACGAAGGAAGGTTCGGTTACTTCCGTACAGGCCGTCTACGTTCCGGCCGACGACCTGACCGACCCGGCACCGGCGACGACCTTCGCGCACCTCGATGCGACGACGGTTCTGTCCCGTAAGATCGTAGAGCAGGGCATCTACCCGGCCGTCGATCCGCTGGAGAGCTCCTCCAGAATCCTGACCGAGGAGATCGTCGGTAAGGAGCACTATGATACAGCACAGCGTGTACTGCAGATCCTCGAGAAGTACAAGGAGCTGCAGGATATCATCGCCATCCTCGGTATGGAAGAGCTGTCCGAGGAGGATAAGATGACCGTATACCGTGCACGTAAGATCCGTAACTTCCTGAGCCAGCCGTTCTTCGTCGGTGAGCAGTTCACCGGTATCCCGGGCAGATATGTACCGCTCGCTGATACCATCAAGGGCTTCAAGGCGATCATCGATGGTGAGATGGATGAGTATCCGGAGAGTGCGTTCTTTAACGTCGGTACCATCGAGGATGTGAAGAAGAAGGCCGAGGATATGGCGGCTGCAGACGCGAAGAAGGCGTAAAACAGGATATATATAGAGTATGCCGGCAAGACGGCCTGTGCAGCGTGCGGTCAGAACACGAAGCACGGGCGACGTATCCGGCTTCCGGCTGTGCTACAGCCGGAAGAAATCGAATTGTGAAGAGGTTTTGAAATGGCAGACACACCAGCACTGTTCAGTTTACAGGTGATTGCATCGAATAAGGTTTTTTATGATGAGCATGCACAGTATCTGAAAATCAATACTTCAGATGGCTTCCGTGGCCTGATGGCGCATCATGCACCATGTGTTGTGGCTGTCGAGACCGGACCGATGGAAATCGTGAAGCCGGACGGAGAGCGCATCGAAGTTCTCGTCAGCAGCGGTATCATGAACTGTGCGAATAACCGAATCACGGTGCTCGTCGACACCTGCGAAACCGCAGAGGAGATCGATGTGCGTCGTGCGGAGGAGGCGAAGGAGCGTGCCCTCGAGCAGCTCCGCCAGAAGCAGTCCGTCGGCGAATTCAAGATGACCCAGTCATCCCTCGCCCGCGCACTGTCGCGACTGGAGTTTTCGTCACATAAACAGCACTTCATCTGATCGCGCTTGCAGCTGAAATCGAATGTACACTAGGACGCCCGGAGGGCTGTCCCCGGCAGCACAGTACTTCGAGGTCGGAAAAATCACAAATCGGGCCCTAAGAACCAGTAGGCCCTCTGCAATCACTGAGTTTTCTTTATGAAAACTCAGCATTGCAGAGGGTGCTAAGGAAAAATTACTCCAACTGGTTCTAAGGGCCCGATTTGGATTTATTCACGACCTCTTCGTATGGCTTCCGGGGACAGCCCTCCGGGCGTTCTGACCGCTACTGTTTTCAGCAATGCCTTTTTCTGGAATACGCTATTGCGTCAGAAGTGTGAAATCTTGACACTGCGTTGCCCTCGGCCTACACTAGGGAAAACCATTGCGTAGGGCGGTGTGCTATCATAGCGCCTCATCACTGAAATGAGTGGGACACGCCTGTGAAATGGGTATCATAAAACCTCTGAGTATTTTATGAAAGGATTTAAATATGAAATCACTGAATGAACTTCATATCGGATTTATCGGATTAGGAAATATGGGAGGTGCAGTGGCCGAGGGCTTCATCCGTGCGGGCATCCCGGCGGGTAATATTTATGCCTGTGGCGGACACTTTGAGAAGCTCACAGCACGCTGTGCTGAAATCTCTGCACTTGCGCCTTCGGACGGTGAACACGCAGCCGGTATGCATGCCTGCCATGACGTCGCAGAAGTAGCCGATGCGTCGGACCTTATCTTTATCGCTGTGAAGCCGGTAAAGATTCCGACGGTCATCAAGCCATACGCAGCGCACTTCGCTGACAAGCTGATCGTTTCGGTAGCGTGGGGCTATGACCTCGCACGTTATGAGAAAGAAGAAATCCTTCCGGCATCTGCGCACCTTCTCTGCACGATCCCGAATATCCCGGTTTCGGTCGGAAAAGGCATCTTCATCGCCGAGAAGGCGACGAGTCTTACATCGGAGGAGGAAACCCTGGTTCACAGCTTACTTGAGAAGATTTCTATGGTGATTCCGGTCGAGACCGCGCAGCTCAACATCGGCGGTATCATCGGCGGCTGTGCACCTGCCTTTGCGGAGGTCTTCATGGAAGCGATGGCCGACGCGGCCGTCATGTACGGCATCCCGCGTGCGACGGCATATCCGCTCGTATCAAAGATGCTCGAAGGCACCGCAGCACTGCAGCTTGCAAGCGGAAAGCATCCGGCTGCGATGAAGGACGATGTCTGCTCACCGGGCGGTGCAACGATCTGCGGCATCGCTTCCCTCGAGGAGCACGGCTTCCGAGGTGCGGTCATCGATGCCGTCAAAGCCATCCAGGGCGACTGATCCAGGGCGTCGAGGTGTCAAGAAGACAGCCCAGGAAGCCCGGAGGGGCACTTTGGACATTCTGGCGTGTGTGGCCCTATAATAAAAACTTGTCAGCGCATCGGAAAGAGTGTATTATATAGGGCATCATTTGAAAAACGAAGATATAGAGATTTAAGGAGATAAGTCGATATGATGAGTCCGAAGCAGAAAAAGACCGTATCCGCGGTTATCGTCATTGCCCTCGTTGCCGCAATGGTGCTGACCATGGTTCTTCCATATATTCTTTGATGGACACAGAATGACGGAGAGACAGCCCAGCGGGCTGTCTCTCTTTATTTATAGAAACAAGTAGAGAGACGTTTATGAAACATGATATCACTCCTGGCCAGGATCTGGTCATGATCGGTGAGGTCGGAACGTATGCGCTTCGTGTCCTTCTCGATCAGCGAATGACAGACATCAGAAAACGATTCGGCACGGCGTACCTCGCGGAGGAAGTGGAGGGGCTGGATGCTCGAGCCTGCCGCCCGGAGGGCGCTCCTTCGGGTTCGTGTGATCCGCTGGAGCAGCTGCTTCCGGGCTATCAGAAAAACTATGGCGTCACGAAGTGCTGGCCGGTGGCGAAGGGCGGTGCCCTGAAGGCACTGTGGGACTTCTGCGCATCGGAGGGCATCGACCCGGAGACCGGGAAGAAGCGAGGCGATGGTGTGGGCTGCGAGTTCCGCTATGATCGCATCCCGATCCGTCAGTTTACGATGGAGGTCTGCGAGCTGTTCGACCTCTTCCCGTACCGGCTCTGGTCGGAAGACTGCTGGCTGCTGGCCGTCGATCGGGGCACACAGCTGGTGGAGGACTTCCTGAAGGCGCAGGCAGGCCTGGCAAAGGCCGGTGCTGATGCGATTTTCGAGCAGGGAGACCGCGCCGGCTTCGACGCATCCCATCGCCGGACAGAGGAGCCGATCCAGGCGGCTGTCTTCGGACGCTTCACGAAGGGAAAGAAGCGCCTCCGCGTGGATGGCGTCGAGCCGGCCTACCTCACCCGTGAGGACTACGAGGAGCTGGAACGTTACCTGGAGGGCGCGAAGCGAAAGTAAATATTAAGTTGTCTGCAGCCTGTCGGATGTTTAAAATAAAAATGTTGTGCGCCGACATCTGAAAAAGAGGAGTATAGAACCATGAGAGAGAAGATTCTTGCAATTATCGAAAAAAATTCACGTCTGACCACAAAGGACATCGCCGATATCCTCGGTGAGAATGAGGAGAGAGTGAAGGCAGAAATCGAGAGTATGGAGCAGGAGGGCATCATCTGCGGCTATCATACGCTCATCAACTGGGACAAGACCGCCGACGAGCGTGTCGATGCGCTGATCGAGGTGAAGGTGACACCGCAGCGTGGACAGGGCTTCGACTCCATCGCCCAGCGTATCTATCAGTATGATGAGGTGGATGCGGTGTACCTCATGTCCGGATCCTTCGATTTCACCGTGATGATCAAGGGCAGAACCATGAAGGAGGTGGCACTGTTCGTTTCCGAGAAGCTGTCTCCGATGGATTCCGTCCTGTCCACCGCGACGCATTTCGTGCTGAGAAAGTATAAGGATCACGGCACCGTCATCGAGCAGCCGCGTGTTGACGAGAGAATGAAGGTGTCCTTATGAAAAGTCCATTAAATGATCGAATTACAGAAATCCAGCCGAGCGGCATCCGTAAGTTCTTCGACATCGTGTCGGAGATGGAGGATGCGATTTCCCTCGGTGTCGGCGAGCCGGATTTCGATACCCCGTGGCATGTACGTGAAGAGGGTATCCACTCCCTCGAGATGGGCCGTACCTTCTATACGTCCAATGCTGGCTTAAAGGAACTGCGTGTTGAGATTTCAAACTACGTAAACCGCCGCTTCGGTGTGAGCTATGACCCGCTGAGTGAGTGCATGGTCACCGTCGGTGGCTCCGAGGCGATCGACCTCGCGATGCGCTGCATGCTGAATCCGGGTGATGAGGTCCTCATCCCGCAGCCGAGCTACGTTTCCTACACCCCGTGTGCCATCATGGCGGGTGGTGTGCCGGTGCCGATCGAGCTCGAAGAGAAGGACGAGTTCCGTCTGACCCCGGAGAAGCTTCTCGAGAAGATCACGCCGAAGACGAAGCTCCTCGTGCTGCCGTTCCCGAACAACCCGACCGGTGCCATCATGGAGAAGGAGGACCTCGAGAAGCTCGTCCCGATCATCGAGGAGCATGACCTCTATGTCCTCTCCGATGAGATCTATGCAGAGCTTACCTACAAGGGCGAGATGCACAGTATCATCGAGTTCCCGGGTATGCGCGATCGTACCGTATACATCAACGGCTTTTCGAAGGCCTACGCGATGACCGGCTGGCGTCTCGGCTACTGCTGTGCACCGAAGCCGATCCTCCGGCAGATTCTGAAGCTGCACCAGTTCGCCATCATGTGCGCACCGACGACCTCGCAGTATGCTGCCGTCGAGGCACTGAAGAACGGCGATGAAGATATCGCCCGCATGCGCGAGGCCTATGACCAGCGCCGTCGTTTTCTTGTGACGCGTCTTCGCGACATGGGCATGGACTGCTTCGAGCCGTATGGCGCATTCTATGTCTTCCCGTCCATCAAGCGCTTTGGCATGAGCTCCGAGGAGTTTGCGAACCGCCTGCTTCAGGAGGAGAAGGTCGCGATCGTCCCAGGTACTGCCTTCGGTGACTGTGGAGAGGGCTTCATGCGTATCTCCTACGCATACTCCATCGATGACCTGAAGAAGGCGCTCGACCGTATCGAAGCCTTCGTGCGCAATTTTCGGAGGTGAATATGGCCTGGTATGACAGTGCTGTTTTTTATCATATGTATCCGCTCGGCATGGTGGGTGCCGAGAAGCAGAACGATGGCGGAGAGATCCGTCGACGCTTTTCTGAGCTCGACGCCTTCATCCCGTACCTGAAGGTGCTCGGCTGCGATGCCATCTACATCGGCCCGCTCTTCGAGTCCGGCAGTCATGGCTACGACACCACGGATTATAAAACCGTCGATCGTCGATTGGGGACCAATGCAGACTTCCGCCACTTCGTGGATACAGCGCATAATTACGGCATCCGTGTCGTCGTCGATGCCGTGTTCAACCACACCGGTCGTGGCTTCTTCGCGTTTAAGGATATCCAGGAGAAGGGCTGGGACAGTGCGTATAAGGACTGGTACAAGGGCGTTGGTTTCGATGGCGGTTCCCCATGGGGCGACCGCTTCCACTACAGTGCATGGCGCGGTGCCTGGGAGCTCCCGGAGCTGAACTTCAACTGCGAGGGCGTCCGTAAATATCTGATTGATGTCGTGCAGTACTGGATCGATACCTTCGACATCGATGGTCTCCGTCTCGACTGTGCCGACGTGCTCGATATGGGCTTCCAGCATACGCTTCGCTACTTCACGAACCAGATGAAGCCGGAGTTCTGGCTGATGGGCGAGGTGATCCACGGTGAGTATGCACGCTGGGTCAATCCGGAGACCCTGCACTCGGTGACGAACTACGAGCTGCATAAGTCGATCTACAGTGGCTTCAACAGTCATAACTTTTTTGAGATCGCGCATAATGTGAACCGTAATCTTACGATCGGACGGGATCTGTATCTCTTCCTCGAGAACCATGATGTGGATCGTATCGCGTCGAAGCTCGAAAATAAGAACAATCTCCGCCCATGCTATATGGCGATGTTTACCCTGCCGGGTAAGCCGTCCATCTACTATGGTGGCGAGTTCGGCCTCGAGGGTGTGAAGCAGGGACCGGATGATTCACCGCTGCGTCCTTCCATCGACCTCGATGAGATGAAGCCGAACGACTTCACCTCCTATGTTGCGAAGCTCGCGGAGATCCATGGCAAGAACTCGGAGCTCCACATGGGCCAGTATAAGGAGCTGTATCTCCAGAACCGTCAGTGGGCCTACGCCCGCGTGGACCATAACAGTGCGGTTGTGACGGCGCTCAACAACGATGAGCAGCCGGCCGTGTTCTATGTGACCCTTCCGATGAAGGCGGAGCTTGCCTTCGACCTGCAGACCGAGGAGACGATCCCGATCGAGCCGGATAACCGTATCATGATCCGTCTCGAGGCAAACGCCGGCCGGATGATCAAGGTGAAGTAGTACTGTGTATGATGAGACGACCGAAGGGCTGTCACCAGAAGCACAGTACTCCGGGCGTCTCAAATCAAACAGACAAAAAACAGGAATGTGTCAATTAATAAACGCCGTTATACAATATGGTAAAAATGTCAAAACGAGGGGAAAATCCCCTCGTTTTGTTGTATAATATGATCACGACAAAATATAAACGGAGGACATCATGGCCACCAGATCCAGGAAAGCAAAACCGGCCGGAAGTACAAAACCGGCCACAGGCGATACACAGAAAACCACGGTAAAAAAGAACGCGCGGAAGACCGCGAAAGCGGTTGCGCCGGCGGCACACAAGAGTGCAGCGAAGAAAGAGGAGCAGAGGCCGGTGACGAGCGCTTCGCCGGAAGCATTGGACCCGGTCTTCATCACCGAGCTCGATCGCTACCTCTTCGGCGAGGGCCGTAATTATAAGATTTATGAGAAGATGGGTGCGCACCCGGCGACGCTGCACGGAAAGAAGGGTATGCACTTTGCGGTCTGGGCACCGCATGCGAAGGCCGTTTCCATCGTCTGTGACCGGAACGCGTGGGATGTGGAGGCGAACTATATGCTTCCGCTCGAGACCAGCGGCATCTACGAGGGCTTCATCGAGGGCATGGGCTTCGGTGAGATCTACAAGTTTGCGATTCATACACAGCGTGGCGACATCCTGTATAAGGCAGATCCGTATGCATTTTCCGCAGAGTTCCGTCCGGGTACGGCATCGATGACCGCGGATCTCTCGGGGTATGGCTGGGGAGACCAGAGCTGGATGAGTACGCGCGCGAAGACCCCGACCTTCGCACAGCCGATGGCGATTTATGAGTGTCATCTCGGCTCCTGGCGGAAGAAGAACCGCGAGGAGAAAAACGGCTTCTATACCTATACGGAGGCGGCACATGAGCTCGCGGAGTACTGTAACGATATGGGCTACACCCACGTGGAGCTGATGGGAATTGCAGAGCATCCGCTTGACGCCAGCTGGGGATATCAGGTGACCGGCTATTTCGCACCGACGAGCCGTCATGGCTCTCCGAGGGAGTTCATGTACCTGGTGGATTATCTTCACCAGCATGGCATCGGCGTGATCCTCGACTGGGTACCGGCACACTTCCCGAAGGATGCGCAGGGACTGGCGGATTTCGACGGTACCCCGACCTATGAGTATGCCGACCCGCGGAAGGGTGAGCATCCGGACTGGGGCACGAAGATCTTTGATTACGGTAAGAATGAGGTACAGAACTTCCTCATCGGAAACGCGTTGTACTGGTATGACGAGTATCACATCGACGGACTCCGTGTCGATGCGGTGGCGTCCATGCTCTACCTCGACTATGGCCGCAAGGATGGCGAGTGGGTACCGAACAAGTACGGCGGAAACGGAAACCTCGAGGCCATCGAGTTCTTCAAGCATCTGAACTCCATCATCCTCGGTCGGAAGGACGGCAGCATCATCATCGCAGAGGAGTCGACGGCATGGCCGAAGGTGACGGCGGCGCCGGAGTATGACGGCCTCGGCTTCACCTACAAGTGGAACATGGGCTGGATGCATGACTTCCTCGACTATATGAAGCTGGATCCGTACTTCCGTAAGGGGGCACATAACAAGATGACCTTCGGTATGAGCTATGCTTCCTCCGAGAAGTTCATCCTGGTGCTGAGCCACGACGAGGTCGTCCATCTCAAGTGTTCGATGATCAACAAGATGCCGGGTCTCTATGAGGATAAGTTCCGAAACTTAAAGTGCGGCTACCTCTTCATGTTCGGTCACGCCGGCAAGAAGCTTCTCTTTATGGGACAGGATTTCGCACAGCTTCACGAGTGGGATGAGAAGGTCGCCCTCGACTGGTACCTCACCGAGGAGCCGGAGCACAGGGGCGTGCAGAATTTCATGCGTGATCTCCTCCATATGTACCGGAAGTACCCGGCGATGTGGGAGCAGGACGACAGCTGGGAGGGCTTCGAGTGGATCAATGCGGACGACGCCGACCGCTCGATCTTCAGCTTCATCCGGAAGGATCATACCGGAAAGAACAGCCTTGTCTTCGTCGTCAACATGACCCCGGTGGAGCGTCCGGACTATGCGGTCGGTGTTCCGACGCGCGGCCGTTATACGCTGATTTTCGATGAAAACGGCGCCGTCAGCTCGAAGGACGGACGGAAGAATGCCTACCAGGCGAAGAAGGGCGAGTGTGATGGAAGACCATACCACGTCGCGTACCCGCTCCCGGCGTATGGCTGTGCCGTCTTCCGCTTCCAGTATCATTGAGCCGGTATAGATAAAAAGTTATAACGGGAAAATTTGTTATTAATTTAACAAATTTGTATTCCTTTTATCATGAAGTGTAGTAAAATAGACTCATACTTAAAAAAGGAGAACAACTATGGCTAGAGAATTATTATCGAAAAAAGCGGGCAAGAGTGTTTATCGCGATGGTGATAAGATTCTGAAGATTTTTGAAAAGTCGTTTGACAAGTCAGAAGTTTTTCATGAAGCCTTCGCCCATGCACGTGTAGAGACCATCGAAGGCCTCCATGTACCGAAGATTCTCGGAATCTACGAGGAGGATGGCCAGTGGGTGATCGAGCGTGAGTACATCGCCGGTAAGACACTCGAGGAGCTCATGAAGGAGCATCCGGAGAAGAAGAACGAGTACATCGCACAGATGGTCGATCTTCAGATGCTGATGTTCACGAAGAAGGCTCCGCTGCTTCAGAAGCTGCGCGATAAGCTGACCTACCAGATCAATGGCCTCAACACCATCGATGCAAGCACGCGTTATGAGCTCCTGACCCGTCTCGAGTCCATGCCGAAGCACTTCAAGCTCCTGCACGGTGATTTCCGCCCGGATAACATCATCGTCGCAGAGGATGGCACGATGTACCTCATCGACTGGGTACATGCCACCCAGGGTAACGCAAGCGCCGACGTAGCGAGAACCTACACGACACTCTACCTCGAGGATCGGGATGCGGCAGAGCAGTACTATCAGGATTTCTGCGCGAAGACCAACACCGACAAGGGCTATGTGCACAAGTGGCTTCCGATCGTCGCCGCTGCGAACCTTACGAAGCAGCGTCCGGAGGAGAAGGAGATCCTCGAGAGCTGGCTCAATGTCGCCGACCTGATGTAATCCGCACCGCCTTCGGCACCGGTAGCATAAGCGCACGGTCCGAAGACCTGCAGTTCTGATTGACAGACATCCGAAAAACAGAATATGATAAGAAGCGCTGACGTGATAAACGCCAGCGCTTTTTTGAATTTTAGAATTTTTTAATGGGGTCAGACCCCCTTACGATTTTCTTACGAAAGAGGAGAATTTATGCCAGATCAGTTTTCGAGAACCCGTCTCCTGCTGGGCGCAAAGGCCGTGGATGTCTTACAGCACGCCCGTGTCATCGTCTTCGGTGTCGGCGGCGTCGGTGGTTTCGCAGCCGAGGCCCTCGCGCGTGCCGGCGTCGGTACGATCGACCTCGTGGATAACGATACCGTCTGTCTTACGAATATCAACCGTCAGATCATCGCCACCCACCAGACCGTCGGGCGCTATAAAACCGAGGTGATGGCGGAACGCATCCATGACATCAACCCGGATTGCGTCGTCCATCGACACGAGTGCTTTTTCCGGCCGGAAACCAGTGCGGAATTCCATTTCGAGGAGTATGATTACGTCATCGATGCGGTCGATACCGTGACGGCGAAGATCCAGCTCGTCATGGCCTGTCAGGCAGCCGGTACGCCGATCATCAGCAGCATGGGCGCCGGTAATAAGCTTGATCCTACGAAATTCCAGGTCGCGGACATCTATCAGACCTCGATCGACCCGCTCGCCCGCGTCATGCGCAGAGAACTGAAGAAGCGCAATGTGAAGCATCTGAAGGTCGTATACTCCACGGAAGAAGCATTGACCCCGCTCGTGGAAGAGGAGGATCCTGTCTCCGCCGAGGAAATATCACCGGATGTCGAGCACATCAGCGGGCGCCGCTCGACCCCGGGCTCCGTCGCGTTTGTACCCTCCGTCGCCGGACTGATCATCGGTGGAGAGGTGATCAAGGACCTCACGAAGGAAGCGCAGAGCGCATTACGTTAAATATGCATGAATTTTTCACAGATTTTGCATGGAAAGCTGTACATACAATTCGTAAAAAGCATGATAAGATGATAACAGTATTTTGTATCCGTGATAGAGCGGATGCATACGTATGGGGGGAAAATGAGAGCACCATCAAATCTGAAGGATTTCGTATATAAAAGTATAGAGGCGGATCTCTTGGCCGGAAATCTGCATTCCGGAGATATCATCAATGAGAAGGATCTGGTGGAAAAGTACGGCGTAAGCAAGTCACCGGTGCGCGATGCGCTGATCGCGATGTGTGCCGATGGTATCCTGAAAAGCATCCCGCGTTATGGATATGAAGTGATCACCTATTCGGTAGAGGATGTTTACTCCATGCTGCAGTTCCGTTTCGTTCTGGAAAGTGGATTTATAAGTCGTAAGATTGATACACTGACGGAACGTCAGCTGGATGAACTCGAGCAGCTGAATGAAGACTGCAAGAATGATGAGAGCACACCGTTTGAGCATTGGGCAGCAAATGAAACCTTCCATCTGAAACTTATGAGCTTCTGGCATAATGACTATGCGCTGCAGGAGCTTCGCCTTACGATGAACCGCCTGACCCGTGCATATGCACAGTTTTACTGGAACAGCAATCGGGATGTGCTGCTGTCAAAGGATACCGAGCATCATACCGATATTATTAAAGGTCTTCGGAAGAAAGATGCTGATATGGTTATCGAATTCATCCGTCTCGACCTCCATAACTTCGGTGGCTTCGAGGATTTCTTCCTCCAGGCACGATAAGCGGAATACGAATAAAAGAGCGATATACCGCCGGACAGAGAAGCGAAGCTTCTTCGTCCGGCGGTTTTTCGTAAGAGCTATTCGAGACGTGAACGAATGGCAAAAAGAGGGGAGGCATCATGAAAAACAGTTATTTAAAATTTATGACGATTCTGCCATCTGAAAGGCTATATATCGGATGGATGAAAGTCTTGCGTTTGGACAGAATTTACAAAATATTTATAAATATTTGTCAGTTATTTGGGTGTTCAGACAATATTCTTTGTGATAGTATGTAGTCATGCGTGCTGGTAATATCAGTAGTATGGTTAATACTATGAACAAAAAATGCGGATTAAGAGTGTTCATTTATCCTGCACTGCATATGATCAGTAGGCTGTCCGAGGCGTTCCCGGGTGGCAAAGAAAAGGAGGAAAAGCGTATGAAGCTGAGTGAAAGTGAGTACAAGAATTACACAGCAATCTTACGTGCGGAGCTGATTCCGGCGATGGGCTGCACGGAGCCAATTGCGATCGCTTATGCGGCAGCCGAGGCCCGGAGACTCTTGGGAGAGATGCCGACGCGCATCACAGTAAACTGCTCCGGTAACATGATCAAGAATGTCAAGGGCGTAACGGTACCGAATTCTGGTGGACAGAAGGGTATCGAGGTAGCCGCAATTCTTGGTATGGTCGGCGGCGATCCAGATAAGAGACTGGAAGTTATCGCCGGTGTGACCGATGAAGATCGTGAGGAGTGCAGACGACTCAATGAGACGAAGATTTGTGATGTGAATCTTGCAGAAAATGTTCCAAATCTCTATATCGAGATTATAATGGAATCAGAAGAGCATACTGCCTGTGTACGTATCGCAAACCATCACACGGATATCGTTTATATGAAGAAGGATGAGGAAGTTCTTCGAGATATTGAGAATGCCGTTGTAGAGGAAAATGCAGATGAAACTGTACGTGCAGATCGAAACAAGATGAGCCTTCAGGGACTTCTCGAGTATGCAAACACTGTGGATCTCGCTGAAATCAAGGACGTGATTCAGCGCCAGATCGAGATGAACTCGAAGATTTCCCAGGAGGGACTCGACAACGCATGGGGCGCACAGATCGGTAAGACCATCCTCGAAAACTGGGGGAATGATGTCCGTACTGAAGCCTGTGCAGCGGCAGCGGCAGGTTCGGATGCACGTATGAGTGGATGTCCGCTCCCGGTTGTGATCAATTCCGGCTCCGGAAATCAGGGCATCACGGTGACGATGCCGGTTCTCGTGTATGCACGTGAGTGGCATATTTCCGAGGAAAAGATGTATCGGGCGATGCTCGTTAGTAACCTGGTTTCTATCTATATCAAGCACTATATCGGCGCACTTTCCGCATTCTGTGGCGCTGTAAGTGCATCCTGTGGCTCAGGTGCTGCCATTACATTTATGGCAGGTGGTGACTACCAGCATATCGGACGGACGATCACCAACACACTGGCCAATGTCGGCGGTATCGTCTGCGATGGCGCGAAGCCGAGCTGTGCAGCGAAGATCGCCGCTTCGTTACATGCAGCGTTGCTTGCACACTATATGAGCATGAGTGACAAGCAGTTCCAGGCAGGCGAGGGTATCGTTGAGAAGGATGTAGAGGAAACTATTAAAAACATGGGATACATCGGCAGGGTCGGTATGAAGTCCACGGATAAGGAAATCCTGAATGTCATGATCGATAAGGCAGATGTAGACGCAAACCTTTAAAGGGTTAGGAGTATGAAATGGGAGAAAACGTAAAGAAACAAAAGAAGAGTGGATCGATTAATGCATTCGTTATCGTGTTCCTCGTAATCGTAGGCTGTTACATCATGTCATTGTTTGTCAGCCCGGGCGCATTTGATCGTGAAGTGCTGAATGGCAGAACCGTAGTCATCGCGAATTCTTTCCACGCAACGGAAAAGACGTATTTAGGACCGCAGGCGATTTTCCAGTCGATTCCGAACGGACTTGTATCCTCAGGCGGCATGATGTTCCTCGTTATGCTCGTTGCAGGATGTATCGAAGTTTACAAGCGGACCGGTGCCCTGAATAAGGGTGTTGCCCGTATTCTTTCGAAGTCTGAGGCTGTCGGCTCCGAGAAGATCCTGGTTCTGATCATGATCATCTTCGGTTCACTCGGTGGATTTCTCGGATGGAATGAGCAGATCGTTCCGTTCATTCCGATCGTTCTGTCACTGGTTCTGGCACTCGGCTATGACTTGATGACGGGTATCGCATGCTCCGCTATGATCGATATGATCAGCTTCTCTTTCTCACCGACCAGTGTGTATACGGTAGGTATTTCTCATGAAGTTGCAGAGCTTCCGATGTTCTCAGGCTTTGCATTCCGTCTGATCCTGCTTTGCATTGCGGACTTTATCATCATTCTTTACGTACTTCGTTATGCACGTGGTGTTCGTAATGGAAAGATTCAGTCCATCACTGCAGACCTTGATTCCGATAAGTTCCGTGTAGACTATTCTGAGGAGATGAAGACTCCGCTGACCGGCGGACAGAGCATGGCACTCCTGCTTTTCCTCGTCGTATTCGTAGCAGCCATCGCAGGTGTTGCAAAGTTTGGATGGTCTATGAACGATCTTTCTGCATGCTTCCTGTTTGCAGCCATCGCTGCTGGCCTTCTGAACAAGATGGCACCGAATGACCTCGTAAATGCAATCTGTGCCGGTGCGAAGGATGGTCTTACACCTGCACTTGTCATCGGTCTTGCGAGAGGTATCCAGTGGATTCTTACTGAGTCCGGTATCATCGACCCGATCATTTACAGCATTTCCAGACCTCTGAAGAACCTTCCGGGTTCGATCGCAGCCATCGCGGTTATGTTCGTTATCGCCATCTTCAACGGTCTCCTCACTTCTGGTTCGGCAAAGGCTATGGCGCTCATGCCTATCCTTATTCCGCTTGCAGATATCATCGGTATGACTCGTCAGACTATGATCCTCGCATTCCAGTTTGGTGATGGTCTTACAAACTCTCTCTGGTTCACCAGTGGTACGCTTCTAATCTTCCTTACGATCGCAGGTATCCCTCTTAAGAAGTGGTGGAAGTTTATTACTCCGCTGATTTCGATACTGTTTGTTGTCTGCGTGATTGCACTGATTGTTGCAACCAAGATCAACTACGGCCCATTCTAATATTTAAATTCCGCAGCCTTTCGAATGTCGATATTTTCGGAAGGCTGTACTAAAAAAAGAACATAACATACGTGTTTTACATCATTCATTAGGAGGAAGTACAAAATGGATGTCATCACAGAAGGAAAGAAGATTCAGAACGAATTAGTCGAACTTCGTCGTTATTTCCATGAGCACCCTGAGTTATCATGGGAGGAGTTCAATACACAGAAGAAGATTATGGAATATCTTGATGAACTCGGAATTCCATACCAGGAGTCCAGCAAGACCGGCGTGATCGCCACGATCAAAGGACCGCATTCTTCCGATAAGATTCTCGGAATTCGTGCAGATATCGATGCACTTCCGATTACAGAGCAGGCAGCGTGTGAGTGGAAGTCTCAGAATGAAGGCAAGATGCATGCATGCGGTCATGATACACATATCACCATGCTCCTCGGAGCAGCCAAGCTTCTGAAGCAGATGGAAGATGAGCTGACCATCACCGTGCGCCTTCTTTTCCAGCCGGCAGAGGAGTGCATCGAGAACAGTGGTGCTGCACTGATGAAGGATGATCCTGCGCTTCTCGAGTGTGATCGTCTCATCGCGATGCATATCTGGAGTAAGATTCCGGCAGGTTATGCATCTCTTCGTTATGGCCCTGTTATGTCCGCTGCGGATACCTTTGATATCTATGTGAAGGGTAAGGGCGGCCATGGTGCACTTCCACACCAGACCGTAGACCCGGTGGTTGCCGCTTCGGAGTTCGTTCTTTCGATGCAGCGTGTCGTTGCGAGAGAATTAAACCCGCTGGAGGCATCTGTTATCAGTATCACAGCATTTAATTCCGGAACGACATCAAACGTTATCCCGGCAGAGGCACACCTCATGGGTACCGCCAGAACCTTTACGCCGGCGACCCGTGATCAGTATCCGGAGATCATCAAGCGTGTAGCAGCCGGTGTAGGTGAGGCTACTCGAACCGAGATCGAAGTGGATTATCACTTCGGACCACCTCCAATGATCAACGATGACGCCTGTGTAGATACCGGAAGAAGAGCCGCAGAGACCGTTTTCGGTAAGGATCACCTCACCGACTGGGAGCTTCAGATGGGTGGCGAGGATTTCGCCAAGTACCCGCAGGAGAAGTGCCTCCTGCTTCTCGGCGGCGGCTGGCCGGAGGAGGAGCGCCAGTTCCCACAGCACAGCCCGTTCTTCGATATTGATGAGAGCGCACTGTCACTGGGCGTGGAGTACTTCGTAGAGTATGTACAGGAGTACCAGAAGGAGCTTTCATAACATCGCTATCTTTATCACGGTCGGAAAACCACTTCCTGTGCAGATCAGCTTGCAAAAGCATTACGTGAATGCTATAACCAGAGTCAGAAATAAGAGATAAAGAAAAGGACGTCGCACGACCGGAGAAAACGCCGGTCGTACGGCGACTTTCTTTTATTCATGGTAAAGAAAATCTGAAAATGAAGAAGAAAGGATCATTTTATGAAAACAGCAATCGACCGGCTTTTGAATTATGTCAGCTACGATACAGAGTCCGATGAGGCGAGTGAAAGCTGCCCAAGTACAGCGAAGCAGCTGGTTCTTGCGGAGCAGCTTCGTCAGGAGCTCATCGAGCTGGGGGCCACGGATGTACGTATGAGTGAGTATGGGTACTTATTCGCACGAATTCCGGCAACAAGCGATGAAAAAGTACCGGTGCTCGGCTTCATCGCGCACATGGATACCTCGCCGGCACTGAGTGGGGCGGATGTGAAGCCGCGGATTGTGCAGGATTACGACGGCGGAGATATCGTCCTGAACGAAGAGAAGCAGATCGTGATGAAGGTGGCGGATTTTTCATTTCTTTCGAAACTTAAGGGAGAGGATCTGATCGTAACGGACGGTACGACGCTGCTCGGCGCCGACGACAAGGCTGGCATCGCAGAAATCATGACGATGGCGGAGCACTTCCTGACGCACCCGGAGATAAAGCATGGAGAAATCTGCATTGGTTTTACACCGGATGAGGAAATCGGTCGAGGTGCAGATCATTTCGATGTTGCGGATTTCGGCGCGGACATCGCCTACACGGTAGACGGCGGAGCCCTCGGTGAGCTGGAGTATGAAAATTTCAATGCAGCATCCGCGAAGGTAGTGATTCACGGTGCCAGCATTCACCCGGGCAGCGCGAAGCTCAAGATGAAGAACGCACTGCTCATCGGCATGGAATTCCAGCGTCTGCTTCCGACGTTCGAGAATCCGATGTACACAGAAGGCTATGAGGGCTTCTATCATCTCGATGTGATGAACGGCAGTGTGGAAGAAGCACAGATGGATTATATCATCCGCGACCATGATCGAGCGAAATTCGAGGAGAAGAAGTGCTTCTTCGCAGATGCAGCGGCGTTCCTGAACCGGAAGTACGGTGAGGGCACCGTGGTCTGCGAGATCCGGGACAGCTACTATAACATGAAGGAAAAGATCGAGCCGTGCATGTACCTCATCGACACTGCGGAAGCAGCGATGCGTGCCTGCGGCGTCGAGCCGATCGTGGTTCCGATTCGTGGCGGCACCGATGGCGCACGTCTCTCCTACATGGGCCTTCCGTGCCCGAACCTCTGCACCGGTGGCTACAACTACCACGGAAAGTATGAGTTCATCCCGGTAGGAGCACTGGCGAAGACCACGGAGATCCTTGTAGAGATTGCGAAGCGTCTTACTGTACCTGTAGCTTTGCAATCAGCGCATCCTTCAAAACCTTCGAGAAATTGATTCCGAGATTCTCACATGCGGTATTCAGCCATGCAGGGATGCTTAAGGTCTTTTTAACGGCTTTGTCATCGTAAGCACGGGCGTACGCGTCGAGATTCACACATACCATATTGACGAGGGCATGAGCATCTTCTTTTTGAACGTCATCGAGTGAGGACGGTGAAGGAAGGTGCTCACCGTCTCGTAATGAGGTGAAAAGATACTGACCGCACGCTTCCTGCGCCATGGCAAAAGCATCAGCCAGTGTATCACCATACGTTGCGAGATCATTTAAATCTGGAAAAATGACAGAATAACGACCATCCTCTTCAGGATAAAAAACAGCTGGATAAATGTAGTTCATAAATACTCCTCTGGCATAGCGGATGCTACTTCAGCCCCGCCTGCTTCAGTATAGAAGCGACAACTCTTGCAGGGATGTCACCACGATGATTTGGAACCGTTACCTTTCCGGATTTAGATGGATGCTTGTACTGATAGTGAGATCCTCTGATATCGACCAGAAGCCATCCATCCTTCAGAAGAAGAGATTCCATTTCCCGAAATTTCATGTTAGATCTCCTTAAAGGATACTACGTAATATACGTATTTTCAATAATAGATGTATGCATTTCTGTAAATGATGGGATCCATGGTAACAGTTCAGCCGGGTGAAGAAGTCACTCCGGCTGAATGGTTACGATCCATGCGCTACTGTTAGTCATCCGGCAGCTTCGCCATCAGGTAATCGAGGGCGATGACGACGAGGATGCCGGCTTCGAGGGCCAGTACCAGAGGGAGCATGCGACGGAGGACGACGCCGCCCTTCAGGAACCAGATCAGGAACGGAATGAGAATCATGAGTGCGACAGAGAGCAGGGTCTTCGCCTTAAAGGAGCTCTGACTCTGTTCGGTGGACAGTGCTTCCTTCAGTGTGGATTTCTCCACACTTTTTTTCGTTCGTCGTTCTGCTTTTTCTGATTTCCCGTCTTTCCGGCGACGAAAAAGTGGAAAACTCCGTTTCACTTCCGGGGCTGGAACCAGTGAGGATACGCTGACACCGTCGAGCGCAGGATCATCGAAGCCTGTATAATTCGTGCAGAGAGATGCGTCATGCTCGTACACCTGGGCATCCCCTGGTGTGTGCTCCTGCAGCTTTCTAACCGTCTTACTGTACTCGTCTTCACCATAATCGGATGGGAAGCGGATGTTGTCAGGCGCTGCGGCAGATGACTGTGCGGGCCTCGCTGGTCGTGGCTCAGCATCTTCTGCCGGCTCCGAAAGGCCGGCGTCGATCGGACGGAAGATGCCATCGGTGGAAATCATGCGTGGACGTGGCGTGGAGGCAGCTGTGCGCTGCTCGTCTGCAGCGAATAAACCGGAAGCAGGAGCCTGCGCAGAGGCGCGGCTGTCCATACCGAAGGAAGAGGCAGCCGCTGTGGCTGCACGGCCACCGCTTCGTTCCAGCTGAAGCATGCGTTCACGCTCGATGTTCTGTCGGCAGATGCGAAGAAGATTCTCCATCACGAGAAATTCCTTGAGGGATTCGTTATAGAGGGTATACGCCAGAACGACGACGCGGTCCTCGTTGTAGTCGATCCGCTTTAGAAGCCAGGCGATGAGTGCCTTCAATGCTTCATGAAAGGAACTGCTGTAGCCGGGCACGAGGGTGAAGATCCAGCTTTCCTTTTCCGGATTATAGAAGATTGCGGATGGATCCAGGAGCACCATATCCTCCGGGAGGAAATACTCCTCGAGATGCCCGAGCAGGCCATGGATGTTCTCCATGAGCTGTGCGAGGGCCAGGTAGCGGAGCTTTCGACTCGCGTAGTAGCTTGCCATGGATTCCAGACCGGAGACCTCATATTCGAGGGTCGCCTGGGCCGGATCCTCCGCATCCGGGCGGATTGAGAGGGGCAGCGTATCCGGGACGCTCGTTTCACGGAGCAGCTTCAGCTCATAGGACTGCGGGTCCACGGACTGTGCGTTGATATGCATGTAACTGTGACGGAGATTATGCTCGTAGGACATACGCTCCAGAATCGGTTTATTCATGTTGTTCTCCTTCGGCTGGATCGATGTCCTGTTCAAAAAGGGTGACCATGCGGATGAAATCCTCCGGCTGGAAATCCTTCGCGCCATCCGGAAGATGGCTGTTGACCTCTGTTTCGAGCGCAGAACGTGTGAAGCCATTGATTTTTGACTGCAGTTTGATAGCGCTGGTGACGAGACTTCCGATGACCAGCAGGATGATGGAAAAGATATAGGCGGCTTCTATGGTATACATGGGAACTCCTGAATGTAAAAACGTGTTCAGTAGATGAAGCAGGGCATCCAGGGATAGACAGGATGCGATGTGTCATCGGATGGATGAAGTAAGTTTCCTGTCGGAAGCAGCGAGAGGCGCTGCATGGGAAACGGGATCAGACCAGCGGGAACTGTGAGAAAGCGATCGCGCAGAGCGCCGGCAGTGTACAGGGAATCCACGGGAAGCACACTTTTCGCATGCTCCGGCCGTGGATATGGCCATGGATGAGCAGGATCACGCTCACGAGAAAACCGACCAGAATACCGGACAGGAGCAGCAGAAGCATCGAGCGCATCTGGAGATAGAGGCCGGCGATCAGCAGAAAGAGTCCGTCACCTAGGCCCAGGGCTTCCCGTGAGAGCCTGCTGATCAGCAGGGCCAGAAGCCCCGGTAGCAGTGGAAGCAGTGCGGCCCAGATCGGATGCCAGATTGGAAGACCAGCGGATGAAGCATCCGCTGAAGTAGCAGAGATCATCCGCTGCGCTGTGAGCGCACATGCCTGAAGCGCTCCGTGGAGCTGATTTCCGAATACGATCAGTCCGGGGAGTACGAACAGGAGGTGCACCATCAGGGGCACGCTGTGGCTCCGGAGATCGTACGCGATGCAGAGCAGTGCATATATAAAAAAGAAACAGGTCAAACAGTGTATCACGGTTTTCTCCTCAGCGATATTCTTCGCTATATACTACGTAATCAATCATAAAATACAGTGTGGATGACGAGGGTGCCAGCGAAAGCGAATTCCTCATTGAACATCGTGAATTCCTTATCCACAGCGCACACAGCCGTGCTTTCCATAGGACTCGGCTTCGGATTTTTTCATCTCCTGCACGTTGCTGGAGATGGTGCGACAGCTCGGTGTCGTATGGTAGCTGCGTGCCGCCAGCGTATAGTAGACGGTCGGCATGGACAGGTTCGGGCGGCAGGTGGCACAGGGACTGTACTTTCCGCCGAATTTGTTCCGAAGCGTTCGCATGTCTTCACCGCGGGCTTCCAGGATGTCATGGGTGAGATAAGAGCAGGCGCGTGTGGTATGGTAGACATCGGTATCGCGGGTACTGACATAGACGACGGGATCATCTTCCGTCTCTCCACCGTTATTTTCCATCCAGCGATTGCCCTTTGCACCGATCCATGCACGGCGGCTGACGACGACCTGCTGCGACAGATGGTCGAGTCCGAGCACGGAAAACGGCAGAACCGCATCATAGTTTGCGATATAACGAACCGTTTCCTTCGTGATTTCGGAATCGGAGAGAAGGTCGATGTTTTTCATACCGGGCTGGCTGATCTGATGCCCGAGGCCGAGGGCAGTGAGCACCGTCTCCCCACTGTTCAGGAGGTCCTGATCGAGGGTGAGACTGCCGTCCTTCGCACGGTAGTACTCGACATATTTCTGCTTCGCCATCTGGCGTGCATTCTCATGCATCTCGAGGGCGGCGTTTCGCTGGTGGTTCAGGATCAGCATGGGCACCATGAGGACGACGCTCGCGAGGATCACGAGGGTCAGGGCGAGCGCAGCCTCCACAGTGAGGGAGGAGCGGCATGGCGTCAGAAGAAGTGTATTCAGTTTTTTCTTGTATTCCGATGCCCGGTGATGGTACCTGGAGTGTGACTTGTGCCGGGGCAGGGTACTTCGTTCCTGTTTCATGCGTTTCCTCAGATGAGTTTATGTGATTCGCTGCAGTGCAGCGGAATCATCCGCAGGTTTGTCAGCGGTCAATGTTTCGGGTACAGGTGTACGGCGCATACCGTAGGCTTTCAGCCGCGCGATGTCGCAGCAGGCCGCTTACTGCGTATCATTCCGATACTTGTAGTAGCTGCTGATTTCCATCGAGTAGTCGATGGCTGGTACCGTATCGGCGACCATCTGCAGGATACCGGTGCTGTACATGACATGCCGCGTGTCCGGGTGAACGGTGGCCTCGAGCGCATAGAGACACTCGTCGAGGGCGAAGCCCGTTTCCGGATCCTTTCCGATCTGCCGTATGTTTTTCTCGATTCGGCTCAGCATCCGCTGGTTGATCTCTGCCTGCCGGAGAAGGCCCTCGCCGAGCAGAAACGCCCGGAGGTAATCCCGGTAGGAGAGGCCGTTTTTTCGTACATCGGCACCTGCGGAAGGATGCTCACCGAAACGGAGAAGTCCGGAGATATCGACAGACCAGCTGCTGTTATCATGAAAGAGTGGCACACGTCCGGCAGACAGCAGGGTCTTTACATCCTGAATCGCCTGAACCAGTGCCCAGATGCCGAGGACGAAAAAGGTGAAGACGGAAATCAGCGCTGGGTTTCCCGTAGCGACGAGAAAGGACGTGACGAAGAGTCGGGCTTCGTTCCGCTTTTCCGGACTCGAGTAGAGATAGATCAGATTCATGCCTTCCCGGAGTGCGACGAGCTTCGTGACATATTCCGAGAGATTCTCGTAGTCGCTGCTTTCGCCACCGAGCAGATACTCGAGCTCGAGCGCCTGCGCACCACTCGGTGGCATCTGCTCCTTCGGCGTTTCGCCCGGATGGTAGTAGTGAAAGAACTTTAGTGCATACTCTCCGAGGATGGCGACCTCCACCGGATGGGCCGTGGAATCCGCCGGAAATGCCGGTGAGCGGTCATGAATGGCCGTGTTCGACGGAAGAGCAGCATCGTCCGGCAGCACCAGCGAGAGCAGATTTCCCTGCAGCAGATCACTGATCTGATCGAGCAGGGCCTTGTTTTTTGCATTGATCCTCGACAGCTCGCCACCATAGTGAATCAGTGAAAAGCTGTGCCAGTCCACGGCGGCAGTGCGGTAGAAGCGCCGGATCTCATAGGAAAAGTCCGGTTCGTCCTCATCGTCGTCATCCCACGCATCCGAGATGGCATCCGCCAGCCACTCCTCGAAGTCATCGACGTCCTGCTCGACGCGATCGGCTTCGGCGATGAGGGCAGCGGCTTTCGTCGGCATCGCTTCGATCTCTGCACGGACGTCGCCGCTTCTGGAAACATAGTTCTCATATTCGGAGATTTCCGCCTCGATCGCCTGTCGTCCCTCCTCGGAGAGGGAAGCCGAGCGGGTGTCAAAGTCCGCGCGAAGTGCAGCGACCTTTTCCGCGAGCTGGTCGGCTGCCTTCGTATAACGACTGACTGCATGCTGAAGCTCAGTGAGTGCGCGAGTGAAGGAGTATTTCGCAGAGTAGAAGTCGTACGGGTCCTCCCGCCGGAGTGCGTTCCAGGCCTCCTGGTGGGCGGCTTCCGCACTGCGCGTGGCGGCATCCACCTGAGCGATGGCATCCTCGACGGCCTTCAGGTCCTTCGTGTCGAGCTGATAGCTCCGCTGCAGTTCCCGGATTTCCTTCGACTCATCTGCACGGCGGAACACCTTTTCCAGCTCCTCCACGACCTCCTGCTCCTGAAATTCACTGCCCGCGAAGCTGATCAGTGAATCCAGAAGTCCATATTTCATATACTCCAGCACCTCCTCTTCGAAGCTGATTCCTTCGGTGACGTGCACATGCTCCAGGAAGGAGACACTGTCCTCCCGGATGCTGCCCGGAAAGAGGTCCCGAGCGCTGAGGTAGGGCTTCATGAAGTCATAGAACTCTTCCGAGAGATCCTCGTCCGTCCGGTACTGCAGTCCGAAGATCCGGTAGTTTTCCCAGAGCGGGCGATGGAACTGTGAGAAGAGTGACTCCATGGAGCTGTCCACCGCCGTCTGCCAGAACAGGCGCTCCGAGACGGTGCGGCAGGACTCCACGATGGTGAGCAGCAGCGCAGCGATCATCGCGAAGCTAAGTGCGAGAAACACAGAGACCGAGCCCTGCGTGCGTTGAGCTGCGAGCTCTGCCGTCGCTATGCGGCGACGTTCTGCGTCTGTGTGTGCAGGGCCTCGTGTCATGCGCCGCTTCATCAGTACACGCTGCTCGCGGAGCTCTCGATCTGATCGAAAATGTCATTGAGAAGCGCTTTGATACGATCCTTAAAGATCAGGACGAGCGCGATCAGTACGACGAGGATCAGTACGAGCTCGATGGTACCGATGCCGGAATCATCCTGGAGCAGTGTGCGCAGGCGTTTCCGGCAGGCCGTGATGAACAGCATCCATGCAAACAGGAACTGATCATACAGTCGGTGCAGTACACCGAAGACGGTATCCAGCATCGTGTGCGGCAGTATACCGAAGACGGTATCCAGCATCGTGTGCGGCAGTATACCAGAAGCAGTTGGGAACATAGTGAAGCTTGTTGTCATGTTTTTTTCCTCCTGAGGCCTCGCCTCGTGTGGGGCGTAGTATCCTCCTGACATATGCCGGGGCAGGATGCCACGCAGATTCATAGTGTACATGTTATAAAATCTGAGCGTTTAGCGGAAGGCCCTCACCCGAGAGCACTCATGGCCGGTACGATGACGATGATCATCACGATGCCGAGCATGATAAACAGCGGGAGCAGCAGCTTCGTGCCGGCCTCCTCGCCGAGGCGCCGTGCGGTCGTTTTCCGCTGCTCGAAGGCGTCCTCCATCTCGAGCTCCAGCATGGCGCGGAGATTCCGTGCGCCGTTCATCCGGTTCTGCTCGATCAGACTGACGAGCTTCGTATACGGCTTCAGGTTCACCCGCCGTCCGAATGAAAGATAGATTTCCGATTCCGGCATGTTGCGCCGGAACTGGATGACCATCGTGCGGAGCTCCTGATAGAGTGGTCGGTCCTCCTTGATGCCGCGTGCGATGAGCGCGTCGAAGTGCTGTGAGATGGTTTCCAGGGCATTGCGGACGGTGAGACCGGCACCGATGTAGACCATAAGCTTCGATACCAGCTCGGAATAGTCCAGCATCAGGAGCGCCTCTCGCTGCTTCTTTTCCGTCCGGCGTGCCTGCCCCTGGCGCATATAGATGGCCATGGCGGCGATGACGCCGAGCAGCGGAAGCAGAAGATAGCTTCGGTCCTCGTGCTCACTGTAGTAGATGCGCTGTCCGTCGATTTCCGTCGGCAGGGAGAGCATATTCTCGCCGAGACTGCCCTCGTCCTCCGTGGTGATGGCCTGCTGCAGCTGAAGCAGCAGGGACTCATAGCGGGACAGCGCCCGTGGGACGATACCGACATAGATACGGTACGGTGCCGAGTGATACTGCGTTTTCAGATACTTCGTCTCTCCGTCGGTACCCGTCGGCACGATGTCCGTACTCATGATGAGGGACAGATAGCCGGTCACCACGGTGCCGGGTGCCAGCGTCTCGTTATGCAGCGTGCCGTCGCTGTCCATCAGGTGACGGTACTTCCGGTAGTAGGCCCGCGCCTCATCCGGCGGCACGGAACCGGCGGCGAGCGCCGGATCGAGCTCCGGGTAGAAGTCCCAGGAGAGCTGCACGCCGTACTTCGGAAGCTTCGTCATGAGGCGGAGATCGTGCTGGAGATTTGCGAAGCTTTCACCCTCCGCGACCACGAGCTCCTCGAGCTGGTCATAAATCTCACGGAAGACAGCATTGGCCTCCTCCTCGGTGTAGCGCTTCGGACTGACCGTGATCTCGAGCGGAACCGATGTATCCTCCGTGAGTCCGGAGACCTCCAGGGTGATATACTGCTTCGACCCGCCGTAGCCGCTTCGTGGAAGGCGGAAGCCCTCCTTCAGTACGCCGTCCTGAAGTCCCAGAAAAAATACCAGGATCGTCAGGAGCAGAGAGGCACTGATGCAGAGAAGCATCTGTTTTCGAATCCCGGCGGGGGTCGCCTGTGCCTGCTGCCGAAGCTTCTGAAGATACGGCCGCAGCGTCTTCTCCAGCGTGCGGCGCAGAGAATGTCGTGTCCTCATAGCTACACCTCGATATCCATGATGCGTCCGGCGAGCCAGACGGAGAGGACATACAGCAGGAGACAGAGCGTCATGGTGATGCGCCCGAGAACCGTCGTGTACAGGGTCCGGAAAAACTCCGGCGAGCTGAAGTTCATATACAGGATGATGAGAAACGGGACGAGGTTCATGACCCGCTGCTCATAGCGCTTGGCGGCGTTCATCGTGAGGATTTCCTCGGAGATCTGCACCTTGTCACGGATGACGGAGGCCGTGTGCGCGATGATTTTCACGAGCTGACCGCCGTTTTTCTTCGCGACGGTGAAGACCTCGGCGAAATTCGCGATATCCTCGAGTCCAGAGCGGTAGGCGAAGTCCGCGAGCAGCTCCTCGACCGGTGTATGCAGGCTCATACCGTGCACGATCTGCTCGAACTCCCGCACGATCATCGCGTCCGGGGAGAAGAGATGCTCGAGCTCACCGATGGAGGCCCGAAAGGCATTTTCCGTGGAGTAGCCGGCACTTAAGAAAGAGGAAAGGATCGCAAGGGATTCCTTGAACTCCGTCAGCAGCTGCTGTCGCCGCTTCTCGCAGAGCGCCTTTCGACAGGAGAAGGGGTACAGCAGGCAGAGCGGCAGCGTGACGAGCAGCACGCGGCGGCTCTGGTAAAAGGTATACGCGACCAGCATATCCGCGAGCAGCGCCGTGATGAAGAGACGGAGATACTCGAGGGGCGTCAGGATATACTCGTTATAATCGATCGAGGAGCTTCTGTCGGGACGTGAGATCCGCAAGCTTTTCAAGCTTCTGACCATCGAATTTATACAGTGGCTTAAGTTTGATTTCGTCATGTTCAATGCCGATCACCTCCGATATTTCCAGTACCCGTCGTTTGTGGTCACGGGTACGTCCTAAGTGAACGATGATGTCGAGCGCCGACTCGATCATGCTGCGGATCGCCGGCAACGGAAGCTCCGCGCCCTGCAGCACCATGGTCTGCAGACGGCGAAGCATATCCTGGGCGGAGTTCGCATGGCCGGTGGACAGGCTGCCGTCGTGGCCTGTATTCATAGCATTCAGCATGTCGAGCGATTCCTTTCCGCGCACCTCGCCGACGATGATGCGGTCCGGCGACATACGGAGGGACGCCTTGATCAGGTTCTGCATACTGATCTCGCCTTCCCCCTCTGCGTTTGCGTTTCGCGTTTCGAGGGAGACGAGGTTCGGTACGTTTCGGATCTGGAGCTCGGCGGAGTCCTCGATCGTGATGACCCGTTCATCCGACGGGATGTACTGACTAAGCGCATTGAGAAAGGTGGTCTTTCCAGAGTTGGTACCCCCGGAAATGAAGATGTTGTACCGTGCCCGTACGAGTGAAATCAGAAAGTCGGCGGCTTCCTGTGTCAGGGAGTCGTAGAGGATCAGCTTTTCGAGGGTGATCGGCTCCGGAAACTTTCGGATGGTGACCGTCGGCCCCTTCAGTGCGATCGGCGGCAGGACGACATGAACACGCGAACCATCCTCGAGACGGGCATCAACGATCGGCGTACTGGTGTTGACCACGCGGTTGATGCGGCTTACGATGCTCTGAATCAGTTCCTCGAGCTGTGCCCGGGACTCGAAGCTCCGGTCCCAGCGCTGCATGTGTCCGCTGCGCTCGATAAAGATCTCCTGTTCGGAGTTGATCATGATTTCCGTGACATCGGCATTATCGAGTACCTCGGAAAGCACATCGAGACGACGGAAGCTGTTGAAGACAGCATCGCGCAGATAGAGCTTGTCCCGGAGGCAGAGCTCCGGATGTGCGAAGAGGAGCTCGTCGATGCGGTCATACAGCTCCGCATCGCTGAAGCTTCGCTGCTCCTCGAGTCCGGCGAGCAGCTGCTGTTTCAGCTCCTTCTTTAATTCGGTCTGATCCATGATTGTATTCATATGCTATATTCCCTTTGTCTGAGAGAGCCGCATGATCCACTTCCTTTTCTACATGACCTGCGATGTGCATGCGCTTCGATCTGCATGTATCGTGTATGGTACTGCGATATGCATGTCTGCTAGCGCACCGCACGCTGCGGCTGCGCATCGTAGAGGTAGTTTCGTATGACCGCCGCAGTAAATTCGGACAGCCGCTCCGAGGCCTCTGCTTCGGAGTATCCTGTATGCTCCAGAGGTACGATGAGCTTCACGATACGGTCGAGTGCAGCGCGATGCGGAGAGCCGGAGAGATAATGCTCCAGGGCGGACAGCTTACGGTAGTGCGCAGGCTGGTCGGTGACCGGCATGAAGATCCAGTCGGCCTGCGGGAGGATGCCCTCCACGCGGCTCAGGATACTGTCGGTGTCGAGGACGACGGCATCGTAGTCGACCGAGGCGCGCAGGACCTGGATAAACTGTGGAAGCTCCGTATCCCGCAGCGTCGCGATATCCTCCGGTGAACGGACCGGCGGGATGAGGTCCATGCCGTCGACACGCGTGACCATCGAGCGCAGCCGCTCGGCATCCAGCCGCTCCTTCTTATAGAAGTAGAGGGCATCACTGAGAGAGGCGTTTCCACTCTGCAGTGATGCATCGGCCCGCGCCGAGACCTCCTCGAGACTGACATAGAGTGCCCGCATATCCTTTTGCAGTGTTTTCGTGAGACTCTCGGCGAAGCAGGTTTTCCCGGATCGCCCGATCGGACTGTACACGAGGTACAGCCTGGCGAGTCCCTGCCGATTCTTCGGCTCCGACTTCTTCGCGAGCTGATAGCTCGAAACGAGCTCATGCAGGATCTTCTCTCCGGACTGATACTTATAGATTTTGCGCGGCGCATCCGGACGCGCTCCGTCGAACACCTGCTTCTCACCCATCGGTTCCTCTGTAAGCTCGACCCGGGTATGCACCGGGAGCTTCTCGAGCTCCGCATCCCCGACCGTCTGCGCATCACTCAGCAGCAGGTCGATGTCGTTCTGGTGTGCGAAACGCTGCAGCTCCGTCACGGTCTGAAAGGTATAGACGGTAAACGGACACTCCGTCCGCGAAGATGCATACTTTAAAAAACGTTCACAGTAGCTGGGATCCTGTTCCAGCAGTGCGAGAATCTGATTCATAGAAGCCTCTTTTCATACAGATAAATCATTTTTCGGAGCGTACAGCTCAGGCAGAGAGCCCGGCATGGATTTCACTGGTCTCGGAGTGTGATCCTCCGTTGCCGCCCTCCGGGGGTTCCAGCGCTGAACGCTTACGTTCTGAGAGTATCTCCCGCTTCGCCGGTTCAGGGTTCAGGGGTAGGGAAATGAACCGTACGACGCGGGAGAGAAGATCAGTCCCGGAATCGCACCGAGAAGCAGTGGCAGGGCCAGAGGAAGTGTCGGAAGCATGTGCCGCTCCCGGAACCTCCACCTGCCGGAATCTGTTCTGATCCATAGAAGATACATCAGTGCCAACACGAGCCCCGGCAGCAGAAGCTGACATCCGGCATCGACACCGCACCACGCGATGACCAGTGCCATCAGTCGTGCGTCTCCGCCACCTGCATGGGTCAGTGAGGCCAGGGCACGAAACATGACGAGTGAGAGGAAGTAGCGAAGAAGATAGGAGACACCCCTTCCGCTGGAGCAGAAGAAGCACGCCGGCAGCGTCAGGGTGCCCCTGTATGAAAGGAAATAACCAGAATATAAATAGGTGTAGATCAGCGCATGAGGGATACGCCGCTCTCGTAGATCATAGCCCGCAGCGATGGTCAGACACTGCAGGAGGATAAGCTGAGATACTGTCATGTGGCCTCCGCGTTTGGTATAGCCCGAGTATAGAGGAGACAGCGCGAATCGCCTATAGTCGTCATGTGGACTATAGTCCCAGAACAGACTAGACGCTCCGCGCATGGAGCTTAGAAAAATGCAAGTGAAGCACAGGACAGAAACCCGAAATCGAGAAACCGAAATGAACGAAAAGACAGAATTCCGTAATGCCTGGATGATATTCACAAAACGTCTGATTTTTTTGCAGCATATTGTACGGATGCCCCGGAGGACCGGTCTACGCTGTCCCCATCTAGTCGAAACCCCGCGAGTATGCTAGAATACTGTCGTGTTTTTAAGAAAGGCCGTACTATGAATATCATTTTACTATCCGGTGGCTCCGGCAAACGCCTGTGGCCACTTTCCAACGATATCCGCTCCAAGCAGTTTATCAAGCTCTTCAAACGCCCGGACGGAAGCTATGAGTCGATGATCGAGCGCGTCTACCGCCAGATCCGCACCGTGGACCCGGAGGCCCGTGTCACCATCGCGACCTCCCGCACCCAGGTATCCTCCATCCTGAACCTGCTCGGCACCGACGTGAATATCTCCGTCGAACCGACGAGAAGGGACACCTTCCCGGCGATCGCCCTCGCGAGTGCCTACCTGCACGAAAAGTGTAAGGTCCCGGAGGACGAATCCGTCGTGGTCTGCCCGGTGGACCCGTATGTGAACGATGACTATTTCCATGCGCTGAAGGCACTCTCTGAGCAGGCGGATAAGGGCGAGGCGAATCTCGTCCTGATGGGCATCGAGCCGACCTATCCATCCGAGAAGTACGGCTATATCATCCCGGAGGCGAAGGCCCCGGTGTCGACCGTCTGCACCTTCAAGGAGAAGCCAGATGAGGCGACCGCCCGCGAGTACCTGAAGCAGGGTGCCCTCTGGAACGGCGGCGTCTTCGCCTATAAGCTCGGCTACGTGCTGGACCGTGCCCGCACCCTCCTCGACACAAGCGACTATCAGACCCTCTTCGACCACTATGCCGAGCTCCGCAAAATCAGCTTCGACTATGCCGTCGTCGAGCATGAAGCGAAGATCCAGGTGATGTGCTTCCACGGCGAGTGGAAGGACCTCGGCACCTGGAACACCCTGACCGAAGAGATGTCCGAGCCGGTCATCGGCCACGGCATTCTCGGCGAGCACTGCGAGGACGTCCACATCGTGAACGAGCTGAGCGTGCCGATCCTCGCGATGGGGCTCGAGCATGCGGTGATCTCTGCAAGCCCGCAGGGCATCCTCGTCAGTAACCTCGAAGCCAGCGCCCGCATCAAGCCATACGTGGACCAGCTCCCGGACCAGATCATGTTCGCCCGCAAATCCTGGGGCGACTTCCGCATCCTCGACGTCTCCCAGGGCTCGATGACCGTGAAAATCGAGATGCGCCCGGGTGCCCACATGAGCTATCACGCACATCACGCCCGCAACGAAATCTGGACCGTCCTGGACGGCCGTGGCACCGCCATCGTCGATGGCGAGGCCCGCAGCGTATGCGCCGGCGACGTGATCTCGATTCCGTGCGGCGCGAAGCACACGATGCGCGCAGACCCGGAGACCCCGCTGACCCTCATGGAGATGCAGCTCGGCGAGGACATCGCCGTCGCCGACAAGACGAAGTTCGATATGCCGGCAGAAAAGGAGTAACGATGGATTACAGGAAGGAATATACGCGCTGGTGCGCGCTTGCGAAGGGACTGGATGCCGATGTCGAGCAGGAGCTCGCAGCGATCCGTGGAGAGGAAGAGAAGATTCAGGACGCGTTCTACCGTGACCTCGCCTTTGGTACGGGCGGTCTCCGCGGCGTGATCGGCGCCGGCACGAACCGCATGAATGTGTACACGGTAGCGAAGGCCTCCCAGGGCCTCGCAAACTATGTGCGGAAGCGCTTCGCAGCCGCCGACCGCCGCATCGCAGTTTCCCGCGACAGCCGTATCAAGTCGGATCTTTTCGCTGAAACAGCGGCCCGCGTCTTCGCAGCGAACGGCATCGACGTCTACATGTATGAGGACATCATGCCGACCCCGTGCCTCAGCTTCGCGACCCGTGCGCTTCACTGCGCTGCCGGTATCATGCTGACCGCGTCCCACAACCCCTCGAAGTACAACGGCTATAAGGTCTATGGCGCCGATGGCTGTCAGATCACGACCGAGGCAGCCGCCGAGATCCTCGCAGAAATCGAGGCACTCGACCTCTTTGCCGACATCCGCATGACCGAGTTCGAGATCGCCGGCATCCGCGACACGGCGGAGGCCAATGTCTCCGTCGCGCACAGCGTCACCACCCCGGTCATGCTGGAGACCGCTACGGCCGACGCGACATCGACAGAAAAGGAAGCTGCGTCATCACACAGCGCGACAGCTGCGGTGGACATGGATGCGCCTGCGACTGGACATATCTTCTGGATCGGGGAAGCCGTCTACACCGACTTCGTGGAAAATGTAAAGAAGCAGTCCGTACTTGGTCCGGATGACAGCATTGACCGAAACGTAGCAATCGTTTACTCGCCGCTGAACGGCACCGGTCGCGCGCCGGTGACCAGGACCCTCCGGGAGTGCGGCTACACGAACATTACGCTCGTGAAGGAACAGGAGATGCCAGACGGTCACTTCCCGACCTGCCCGTATCCGAACCCGGAGATCAAGGAAGCGATGGCCCTCGGCATGGACTATGCGAAGCGCGTACAGGCAGACCTCCTGCTTGCAACCGACCCGGACTGCGATCGTGTCGGCATCGCCGTACGAAGAGCCGACGGAAGCTATCAGCTTCTGAGCGGCAACGAGACCGGCATCCTGCTGCTGGACTACATCCTCGCGCAGCGAACGAAGCACGGAACGCTGCCGAAGGATCCGGTGATGGTGAAGACCATCGTGACCATGGACCTCGGCGAGCGCATCGCCGCGCACTACGGCGTCGAAACCATCAATGTCCTGACCGGCTTCAAGTTCATCGGAGAGCAGATCGGTCGGCTCGAGAAGGAGGGCCATCCGGAGCGTTATGTCTTCGGCTTCGAGGAGAGCTACGGCTACCTCACTGGCAGCTATGTTCGTGATAAGGATGCCGTCGATGGTGCCCTCATGATCTGCGAGATGTTCTGCTTCTATAAGACGCAGGGCATCAGCCTCCTCGACCGCCTGCAGGCGCTCTATGCGGAGTACGGCTACTGCCTGAACACCCTCCACAGCTTCACCTTCGAGGGATCCGCCGGTTTCGAGAAGATGCAGAAGATCATGCAGAACTTCCGTACGGATGTGCCGAACGCCTTCGCCGGAAAGAAGGTGGAGAAGGTCCTCGATTACCTGCCGGGTCTCGACGGACTTCCGAAGTCGGATGTTCTCAAGTACCTGCTGAGCGACCACTGCTCCGTCGTGGTACGCCCGTCCGGCACCGAGCCGAAGCTGAAGATCTATATCTCCATCAGCGCGGAGAATCAGGCCGCCGCAGAAGCCTGCGAAGCCACCATCGCCGCTGAACTCGGCGAACGCATGAAGTAATACTTTCATATCAACAAAAGGCCCCGGAGGGGCGCCAGCAGAAGCACAGTATGGCTTTTGCTGGCGCTCCTCCGGGGCCTTTGACTGAACTGTTTTCGTTATAGAAAATTTATAATTTAATTAGCACTCGATGCTTGAAAGTGCTAACAACCGCGCTATAATATTTTTATCCGAAGGAAATAAGGAGGTTCAGTCTTATGAATATTAATAAATTTACACAGAAATCGATCGAAGCGATCAATAACTGTCAAAATATCATCAGTGAATATGGAAATCAGTATGTGGAGCAGGTTCATCTTCTCTACTCGCTGATCACCATCGATGACAGTCTGATCGCACAGCTTCTGAAGAAGATGGGTGTGCCGATGGAGCAGTTTAAGTCGTCCATCACAGAGGAGATCAGTCGTCTCCCGAAGGTATCGGGTGCCGGTCAGATGTACTTCTCGCAGGGGGCGAACCTGGCGCTCACGAAGGCGGAGGAGCATGCGAAGTCCATGGGCGATGAGTATGTTTCCGTGGAGCACATTTTCCTCAGCCTCATGAAGGAAGCAGATCCGACGCTGAAGAAGCTGTTCCAGCAGTATGGCATCACGAAGGATGGTTTCCTGAAGGCACTCGCCGAGGTGAGAGGTAATCAGCGTGTCATGTCCGATAATCCGGAGGACAGCTATGATACCTTAAACAAGTACGGCTACGAGATGGTGCAGCGTGCGAAGGATCAGAAGGATGATCCGATCATCGGGCGTGATGATGAGATCCGGAATATCATCCGTATCCTCAGCCGTAAGAGCAAGAACAACCCGGTGCTGATCGGTGAGCCGGGTGTCGGTAAGACCGCCGTCGTCGAGGGCCTCGCACAGCGGATCGCGAAGGGCGAGGTACCGGAGAGCCTGAAGGATAAGAAGATCTTCGCCCTCAACATGGGTTCCCTCGTCGCCGGTGCGAAGTACCGTGGTGAGTTCGAGGAAAGATTGAAGGCCGTCCTCGATGAGGTCCGTAAGTCCGAGGGTCAGATCCTCATGTTCATCGATGAGCTGCACACCATCGTCGGTGCCGGCAACCAGGAGGGCTCGCTCGATGCAGGTAATATCCTGAAGCCGATGCTGGCGCGCGGTGAGCTCCACTGTATCGGTGCGACGACGCTGAATGAGTATCATAAGTACATCGAGAAGGATGCGGCGCTCGAGCGTCGTTTCCAGCCGGTCACGATCGATGAGCCGTCGGTCGAGGATACCATCTATATCCTGCGTGGTATCAAGGAAAGCTACGAGAAGTACCACGGTGTGACGATCAGCGACAACGCACTCGTCGCCGCGGCGACACTCAGTGACCGTTACATCTCCGACCGTTTCCTGCCGGATAAGGCCATTGACCTCGTGGATGAGGCCTGCGCGATGGTCAAGACCCAGATGGAGTCGATGCCGGAGGACATGGCTGCCCTGCAGAGTAAGATCACACAGCTCAAGATGGAGCAGATCTCGCTGAAGAAGGAGGACGATACTCTCTCGAAGCAGCGTCTCGCCGACATCGAGAAGGAGCTCGCCGAGCTGCAGTCACAGTTCGACACGAAGCAGGCACAGTGGGACAACGAGAAGAAGTCAGCCGGCGACCTGCAGGCACTCCGCGAGCAGCGGGATCAGCTGAAGAAGGATATGGAGCGGGCAATGCAGACGGGCGACTATGCAAAGGCCTCCCAGATCCAGTATGCTGACCTTCCAGCCCTCGAAAAGAAGCTGGCGGACGCGGAGAACAGCGTCCATGGGGAGGATCGTGCACTTCTGCAGGAGACCGTGACCGAGGATGAGATCGGAAAGATCGTCAGCCGCTGGACCGGTATCCCGGTATCGAAGCTGAACGAGTCCGAGCGTTCGAAGGTGCTGCATCTCGGGGATGAGATCCACAAGCGCCTGATCGGCCAGGACGAGGCGGTAGAGAAGGTCGTCGAAGCCATCCAGCGTTCGAAGGCCGGTATCAAGGATCCGACACGGCCGATCGGTTCGTTCCTCTTCATGGGTCCGACCGGTGTCGGTAAGACGGAGCTGGCGAAGTCCCTTGCACAGAACCTCTTCGATGACGAAAACGCCATGGTACGTATCGATATGTCCGAGTATATGGAGAAGTACTCCGTATCGAGACTGATCGGTGCGGCACCTGGCTACGTCGGCTATGAGGAGGGTGGTCAGCTGACCGAGGCTGTCCGCAGAAAGCCATACTCTGTCGTGCTCTTCGACGAAATCGAGAAGGCGCATCCGGATGTCTTCAACATCCTCCTGCAGATCCTCGATGACGGTCGGATCACCGACAGCCAGGGCAAGACCGTGGACTTCAAGAACACCATCATCATCCTGACCTCGAACCTCGGCGCACAGTATCTGCTGGACGGTATCGACGCAAACGGTGAGATCACTGAAGACGCACGGAAGCAGGTACACGACGAGCTCTTCCGCTCCTTCCGTCCGGAGTTCCTGAACCGTCTCGATGAGATTATCATGTTCAAGCCGCTGACGAAGGACAACATCGCGCACATCACAGAGCTCATGGTGGCCGACATCAACCGCCGTCTCGCAGATCGTCAGCTGAAGATCGAGCTCACCGACGCGGCGCGTGACTATGTCACCGAGCACGGCTATGATCCGCAGTTCGGTGCACGTCCGCTTCGTCGTTTCATACAGAAGAACGTCGAAACCCTCGTCGCCCGCATCATCCTCGAGGATAAGGTGCAGGAAGGCGACACCATCACCCTCGATCTGAAGGGTGATCGGCTCGACGCAGAGATCCACAGATAATTCAAAGAGCCCCGGAGGGCCGGTCCTCCGGGGCTCTGAAACTATGATCTGAAACTGTGTCGAAAATTGTAAGCATTCCGTACGCTATTCTGTGCTATACTCCCATTAAGAACGAAGAGAGATCCTTAAAGGAGAAGAGATATGAGACGATTAAACTGGACGAAGCTTCTGGCTAGCGCGACGGCGATGACCCTGCTGAGTGCGATGCCGGCGATGGCCGCATGGCAGTATACCCTGCAGGGCCCGATCGCAATCTGGACCGAGACGACGACCGGACAGCAGGTATGTGTATACGCCGGACAGCCGGCTCCGGACGGCACCCCGGCACCGACCGTCACGATGACCGCCGAAACCTTCACGACTGAGGCCGCGCAGCGCGCAAACACCGCACAGTCCATCGCCGCAGCCAATGCTGCCGTCGATGCGGCGAAGGCCGCCCGCGGAGGAAACGTCGTGCAGGAGACGACCCTGACCACCGAGCAGCTCGCTGCAAACACCGCAGCCGCGAACGCAAACCTCCAGATCGGTGATGTCACCACGATCGCGAAGGTACTGCCGAAGAGGGGCAGTGGCACCGGCCCGAATAATACCTATACGAACGCGACACTCCCGACGATCCAGACCCAGGATCAGAGCCAGCTGAATCAGAGCGGCGTAACCGCCGGCACCTACCTTTCTCCGGCTGGTGTCGCGCAGACGACGAAGACCTATAACTATAACACCACGACCGGCACCTACAGCTACTACGCAAGTGACGGACACCTCGTGACGAACGCAGGCTCCCCGAACGTAGGCCCGACCGCCGGCACGACCACCCAGACCACGACCAGCACCACCACAACGACAACGACCGGCACGACGGGCAGCACCACGACGCAGACCAGCACCGGCATGAGCTACACCGGCACCCTCCCGTCAACCGGCGCAACCAACGTGAACACCTACAAGACCCCACAGGCCTGATCGTATAATTCATTCAGCCAGAGGACCCGGCTGGAGACTTACCATCCTATATGGAAAAATAGAAGCAACTATGCTAAAATATTCCCCAAATGCGCAGAAACGCATCTGGGGATTTTTGTTTGCGCCGGAAACCACGGCGCCTTCACTTATAAACTATATGGAAACGAAGAATACAGAACACAGCTCGTCCGACATCGTCATCGATGTTCAGGACGTCACGAAAATATACCGCCTGTACGATAAGCCGATCGACCGCCTGAAGGAGGCGGTGAGCCTCACGCACCGGAACTACCATCGGGACTTCTATGCCCTGAGCCACGTCGGATTCCAGGTACGAAAGGGTGAAGCCGTCGGCATCATCGGTACCAACGGCTCCGGTAAGTCGACCATGCTGAAAATCATCACCGGCGTCCTTACACCGTCCGAGGGTGCGGTCAGCATCCACGGTATCGTCTGTGCGCTCCTCGAGCTCGGTGCCGGCTTCAACCCGGACTACACCGGCATCGAGAACGTCTACATGAACGGTACGATGATGGGCTTCACGAAGGAGCAGATGGACGAGAAGCTCCAGGAGATCCTCGACTTCGCAGACATCGGCGATTTCGTGCACCAGCCGGTCAAGAGCTACTCCTCCGGTATGTTCGTCCGCCTCGCCTTCGCACTCTACGTCGCGATGGACCCGGAGATCCTCATCGTCGATGAGGCACTGTCCGTCGGCGACGTCTTCTTCCAGGCGAAGTGCTATCATCGCATGGACGAGCTCCGCCGGAACGGCACGACCATCCTCATGGTCACGCACGACCTCGGCTCCGTCATGAAGTACTGCGACCGCGTCATCCTGCTGAACAAGGGTGAGAAGGTCTCCGAGGGACTGCCGGGCGACATGGTTGATCTGTATAAGAAGATTCTCGCCGGCCGCTTCACCGAGGAGGATCAGCGCTATGCGCAGCACCAGGCCGACGCACAGGCAGCAGTGGACTTCATCGACGGCCAGAACTTCGGCGTCGACAGCGTCGGTGCCGCGGCCCTCGCAGAGGGCGAGGACGGCCCGGCAACCCGCATCCAGCGTTCGAAGGACGCGTCCGGGGAAGCCAATGCAGACGACCACAGCACCGGTACCTCCGCGGGTAGCGAGACAGCACCGCTCATGCAGGACAGCCTGAACCTGAACCCGAACGTCCAGCACTACGGCGACGGACGCGCGACCATCTGGGATCTCGGCATCCTCGACCAGCGCGGGAAGATCTCGAACGTCATTGTAAAGGGCGAGACCTTCTCCATCAAGGAAAGGATCCGCTTCAACGCCCCGATCGCGGCCCCGATCTTTACCTTCACCATCAAGGATAAGCGCGGCGCGGATCTCACCGGCACGAACACCCTCATCGAGGGCTGCGATATCCAGCCGGTGAAGGCGGGCGATGAATATACCTGCACCTTCACCCAGCGGATGACCCTGCAGGGCGGCGAGTATCTCCTCAGTATGTCCTGCACGGGCTTCGAGGAGGGCGAGCATGTGGTCTATGACAGAAAGTATGACGTCGCATCCATCACCGTTCTTTCGAACAAGAACACCGTGGGTGTGTACGATATGGAGTCCGAGGTGACTCTGGAAAGGCGTGAACACTAATGGATTTTTCACGACACATCACCAATACCATCGAATGGTTTTATTTCGAGGACGTAACCTCGGGCCGCGAGCGCGACGCGTCGGTTCTGGTGCTCGGCGATAAGGAGACGACGGCACCCTTCGTGACCCTCCTCGAGCCGCGCGTACATCAGGTATCCCGCCGTCTCGACGACAGCACCTACGACTATGTCGTGATCCCGGTGCTGACGAAGAAGATCCTCCGTCTGTTTCAGGGCGACGTCCACACGATGCTGCATGCCCTGACGGAAACCTGGCTGAAGAAGGGTGGCCGTATCCTGATGGGCATCGAAAACGCCCTCGACATCGACCGTATGGCTTCCAGCGACCGGAAGGAGGATGTCCTCTATCTTCGCTGGTCCGAGCTCGCGTCCCTGCGTGCGACCCTTCGTGAGGAGAAGCCGGGCGCACGGGATACCCTCTACTATCTGACGCCGGAGCTCAGCGTACCGCTTCACTTCTATAGTGATGCGCGCATGCCGGACGTCTCTGAGGAGGACGAAAAGACCGCACTCCTCATCCGGGAGAACCGCTTCCGCGAGTTCGCGCCGGCCTACTTCTACATCTATCAGCCGGATGGCAGCGTCCGCCCGAAGGCAAGGGATTACCGCCGCTTCCTTCCGGACTACATCAAGTATAATTCGACCCGCAAGCCGGAATACGCCATCAAGACCCTGCTCTACCGGGATGATCAGGGGAAGCGCTTCGCGGTGAAGGCCGGTACGACGCCTGCGGCCAATGCACACATCGAGTCACTCAGCGAGAAGGCAGAGGCGATCGCTGCAGCGAACCCGCAGCTCACGGTACTCCGTGCCGTCGAGACCAGTCGTGCCCTCGGAAGCTATCAGTTCCTGAGCTTCATCCGCTATCCGTTCGTCGAGGGACAGAGTCTGAGCGAGATCCTGCGGGATATGATAAAGGACGGTGTCGCACCGATCCGGGAGCTCGCAGAGAGCGTCGACCTCGTGCTCGGCGCGAAGGATGGAAGTGTGCAGCCGGCGAACTTCGACTGCCAGTTTGATAACATCATCATGTCCGCTGACCGGCCGACCCTCATCGACTGTGAGTGGGTCTTCGAGGAAGCCGTCGACGTCCGTTTCCTGCAGTACCGTATCCTCTACTACTGGTACATGGAGTACCGGGAGTTCCTGGCCTATGAGGATGTGCTGGCCTTCCTCCGGAACTTCGGCTTCTCGAAGCCGGAGCTCGACGCCTTCGCTGAGCGTGAGCGATCCTTCCAGGAGGAGATTCATGGACAGGACGGCGAGCGCATGCATGCCTTCCTGAACGATAGGGTCACCGTAAAGCGCTTCCGCGCCCTCGAGGAGGAGTATACGAAGACCCTCCACGATGCACAGGAGCTGCAGCGCGAGGTGAAGGAGCGGGACATCACGATCCAGAAGGAGCGCGAGGTCAACCGCCTCACCCAGGTGCATGTCGCAAACCTCACGAACGTGATTCAGGTGCATGAGCGTGACATCCAGTCCCTCATCGCCGAACGCGACTACTATATGGCCCGCCAGAGCCTGAAGGCCCGCGTGGGCACCCGCCTTCGGAACAGCCTGAACCACCATTTCCCGGTCGGCTCCCGTAAGCGGAAGGTGCTGAGCTATGTGAAGCGGACCCTCCGCCACCCGGCGAAGATGCTTCCGATGTACTTCACGGAGGATGGCAAGAACCGGATCCGTGGGGATTTCAATGTCGGCGATCTGTATGCAAGCTACGGAAAAGTGAAGTTTGAGCGAAGCGATGCACCGCTTGTCAGCATCGTCATCCCATGCTACAACCAGATCCACTATACCTACCAGTGCCTCATCAGCATCAAGGAGCATACGGATTTCGCAGCGACCCCATACGAGGTCATCATCGCGGACGATGTGTCGACCGACGCGACCCGTGAGATCGGCCAGTATGCGGAGAACCTCGTCGTGGCACGAAACCGCGAGAATATGGGCTTCCTGAAGAACTGTAATCAGGCGGCCTCCATCGCCCGTGGTAAATATATTTTCTTCTTAAATAACGACACGCAGGTGCAGGAGGGCTGGCTGTCCTCCCTCGTCGAGCTGATCGAGCGCGATGAGAGCATCGGTATGGTCGGCAGTAAGCTCGTGTACCCGGACGGTCGTCTCCAGGAGGCGGGCGGCATCATCTGGTCGGATGGCTCCGGCTGGAACTATGGCCGTCTGCAGGATCCGGCGGACCCGGAGTACAACTATGTGAAGGAGGTCGACTTCATCTCAGGTGCCGCGATCATGATCCGTACCGAGCTCTGGAAGGAGATCGGCGGCTTCGATGAGCGCTTCGCGCCGGCGTACTATGAGGATACCGACCTTGCCTTCGAGGTGCGGAAGCACGGAAAGAAGGTTATGTTCCAGCCGAAGTCCGTCGTCATCCACTTCGAGGGCATCTCGAACGGCACGGACACCTCGGATACCTCGAGCCTGAAGCATTATCAGGTCGTGAACCAGGAGAAGTTCCGCGAGAAGTGGGCGACCGAGCTTCGGGAGCAGTGTGTCAATGATGGCAACCCGAACCCGTTTGACGCCCGTGAGCGTGGTCAGCACCGGCCATGCATGCTGATGATCGACCACTATGTACCGACCTGGGATAAGGATGCCGGCAGTAAGCTGGACTATCAGTATATGCAGCTCTTCCTGCGTCAGGGCTGGCGCGTGAAGTTCCTCGGCGACAACTTCGCCCATGAGGAGCCGTACACCTCCGCGCTCGAGCAGCTCGGCATCGAGGTGCTCTATGGTGCGAAGCTCCAGGCGGACATCTGGGGCTGGATCGAGCGGAACAGCGCCTTCATCCGGATCGCCTATCTCAGCCGTCCGCACATCGCGGCACGCTACATCGATTACATCCGCGACCATACGGATATGAAGATCATCTACCATGGATCCGATCTTCACTCCCTCCGTCTGATGCGCGAGTATGCGATCGACCATAACGAAAAGACCCGTGAGGAGGCCGAGTACTGGCATGGCGTCGAGTACGCCGTGATGCGCAAGGCCGACATGAGCTACTTCCCGTCCGAGGTAGAGGCGGAGATCGTGCATAAGGAGGATCCGACCATCCATGTGAAGGCCATCACCTCCTTTGTATACGATGCGCCGGCCGTCCTCGATGAGGATTATGCGAAGAAGCAGGATCTCCTGTTTGTCGGTGGCTTCGCGCACCCGCCAAACAAGGATGGCCTCCTGTGGTTCGTGAAGGATATCCTGCCACAGATCGAGGCGGAGATTCCGGGCGTGGTACTCCACGTTATCGGGTCTCATGCAGATGACGAGGTGCTCGCGCTGAACGCGCGGCCGGATGTGGATGTGCTTGGCTTTGTCAGCATCGAGAAGCTCGACGAGATGTATCGTCGGAGCCGCGTCGTCGTGGTACCGCTTCGTTTCGGTGCCGGTGTCAAGGGCAAGGTCGTCGAAGCGCTGCACGCGGGAACCGCGGTGGTGACGACAAGCTGTGGTGCCGAGGGTATCCCGGCGGCAGAGACGGCCCTGCGTATAAAGGATGATCCGACCGGCTTTGCACAGGAGGTTATCCACCTCTACAGGCATCCGGAGGAGATCGAGCAGATGGCGCACAACGCCGTCAGCTTCATCTCGACCTTCTACTCACCGGAGGGTGCCTGGGCGAAGATTAAAGATGATTTCGAAACCGGCCGGAACGTATAAACCATATGGAAGTACCATGCCGCTGTTTATGACAGCGGCATATGAGATATGAAGTGCAGGATGCTTCGAAAGACGCATTCTGCAGATGCTAAAGAAACATGAATACACGTAAGCATTATAAACACTGCTTCGCGGTCGCAGCCTATGGAGAGTCACCCTACCTTCCGCTTCTTCTGCATTCGCTGAAAATGCAGAGTATCGAGAGCCGGGTGATCATCTGTACCTCGACCCCGAACCGCTATATCACGAAGCTGAGCGCGCAGTTCGGCTACCCGGTCTATGTGCGGAATGGCGCACACGGGCTGCAGCAGGACTGGAACTTCGCCTATGAGATGGGCGCGGAGCGCTCGGAGCTCGTGACGATCGCCCACCAGGACGATCTGTATTTTCCGGACTACACGAAGGCACTGCTGCATGCCTTCCAGCACTTCCCGGATATGTCGGTATTCTGCTGTCGCTACGATACGATCGATGGCGAGGGCAACACGATCGACGGAAGCTCGGAGAAGGTGAAGCGCATCCTGCGGCTTCGGCTGAAGGACCATGCGCATGCGGACCGTACGATTGTGAAGCTCTCGGCCCTCCGCTACGGCAACGGCATCGGCTGTCCGAGCTGTACCTATCACACGAAGTACTGTCCGGCACCGCTGTTCCGGAACGACTATAAGTTCGTCATCGACTGGGATACCCTGATCCGCCTTGCACGTGAACCGGGGCGCTTCATCTGCATCGAGAAACCACTCATGGCCTACCGTGTGCATGCCGGAGCGGAGACGATGCGAAACATCGAAAATCACAATCGGGAGAAAGAGGAACGGGAAGTGTTCCGGAAGCTGCACTCGGCACCGGTGACGGATCTGCTGATGCACTTCTATAAGAAGGCGTATGGCGCATATCAGCAAGACCCAAAACAGTAAACATGTTCTTATGACAGGAGTGGCACTCGTCCTGCTCCTTCTGTTTGGGCTGTTTATCAACCGGCACCTCAGCATACGGGCACTCTATGGTGACGACCTCTACCTCTGGTCCTTCTATGGCTGTGAGGATTTCTGGTCCTTCACCTTTCCGAAGGTGACGAAGGGAAACTTCCGCCCGTTCTACTGGGCGCTGAGCTACCTCGAGTTTCGTCTGATCGGCCCGCACGTGCACTGGTATGCCCGCTTCAATGTGCTCCTGAACGTCGCGATCGCCTGGGTGATCTATTTCTTCAGCCGCCGCCTGAGCCGCCTCACGCGAACGCCGCAGGGCATGCGGATCGGACAGGCCGTCGGTCTTCTGACCGCTATGCTCTACCTGCAGTCGCACTTCGCGGCCTACCAGATCGCACAGGTGCTCGGACTCCTCGAGTCCCTCGCCCTGCTGCTTGCGCTGCTGACCCTCTGGGGCCTTTTCGATTACATGGAGGGCCGCGGCACGCGTGCTTACCTGCGCGCCTGCCTCTGCTTCTTCCTCGTGATCTTCACCCATGAGCGCTATATCGCGCTGGCCCCGCTCTTTTACCTCGCGGTGCTCACGCAGTACCTCACGGAGCGGCGGCTCTGCCGACGCTTCGCACCGTCCCGGTCGTCCTGTGCGGCTTCGGACGAAATACCAGCGATGAACCGCCTCGGGCGGACCGTCGAGCTGCTTCTGCCGCTTCTGATCCTCGCCGTCTTTTTCGGCACCCGTATGGTGGTGGCTGGGGAAGCGATCCCGGTCGGTACGGCCGGCACGAAGGTGCAGGACACCTTTTCCCTCGCCGAGGCCCTCGGCTTCGCGTTTTCGCAGGTCGCCTACATCTTCGGGATCAATGCAGGCCACGCGATTTTCTGTGGCGTGTCCTTCGCGGATTCCGCCCGCTGGGTACAGGGACTGATCGTCCTCAGCTGGCTCTGCCTTCTCCTGATGCTCGTGCTCTATGTACGTATGGCCTGGAAGAGGGGACGGATCACGCCGCGTCTGATCGGGGAGAACCTTCTCTTCATCTGCTTCATCGCCCTCTGCATCGGCTCGAGCTCCATCACGATCCGTCTGGAAACCCGCTGGGTCTATGTGAGCTATACCGCCGCGCTTCTGTATCTCTCCTATATGCTCGGAGAGATCGCGAAGTCTGGAGCTGTGAAAGCGAAAGCCGGCAGGGCAGTGCGCACGCGTGCAGCCACCGTGCAGAGAGCATCGGCAGCTTCCGTAAGTGCCTCGGGTGAACGGGCAGCGTGCCGCGGAATGGCCATGGTCCTCGCGTTCTCGCTGCTTTTTATGGCGTACGGGGCCGTGATGACACCGGTGGAGCATTATGATCGACAGCATTATCCGAACATCTTTTTCTTCTTCGATCAGGATCGTGTGAATTCGCTCGCGGACTGTACGATCGACGCAGTCGGTGCCGGGGAGTTCCTCGGAAAGAAGCAGGTGTATATCTACTATAATTACTACGAGATGAGCGACTTCTATGCGGAGTACTTCTATAAGCCGTTTGACCCGGAGAAGACCGGACAGGGCACGGAGATTCACTTCATCAACCGCCCGGACGAGCTGCCGGCCGACGCGACGGTGGAGAACAGCGTCGTCCTCATGGAGCATGGAAACCGCAGCTACATCGATGTGACCGCCCAGACCTTCGGACTGGCCGCGTGGGAGGCGCTTCCGCAGACGTAGGATGCGCTCGATGCAGCGTCAACAAGATGAAAAGGTTCCCGGGGCACCCCGCGGATATACGGAAAGGCTGTGTGCGATGTCCATAGTGAAGCACGAAAGCAGAAAAACGGAAAATCGAAGCAGAAAGCGGGTGGGGGAGTGCCGGAAGGGACTCCTCCTTCTGCCGTTCATCGGAGGGCTGTTTCTGCTCTGGTATGTGCTGCATGCGACGGTGGATGTGGTCTATTCCGACTATATCCGCATCATCAACAGCTACCTCCCGGATACCCTGGACCCGACGAGCTTTTTCGTGCCGGATATCCTGACCCGGATTCCGATCAACTATCCGCTTCGCTGGATCAATGTCACGTTTTTCGGCTACTCGGTGCTGTTTGACCGGGGGCTCTGCATCCTGGGCTGTGTGCTGCTGATGTGCTCGGTGGCGCAGTACCTGATCCGGGAGCGAAGCGGCGTCTGGATCATCCTGCCAGTGATGCTCGTCGGCTTCAGCCTCGATAAGTGGGAGATGCTTCTGAACGGCACCGGCTGCGTGCACTTCCTGAGCTACGGCCTGTTTTTCTATCATTACCTCGTGCTCGAGCGCGTCTTCACCGGCACACAGAAGCCGGGGGATGTGCGGCGGCTCTATCTGCTTCCGTGGCTCGCCCTGCTGGTGGCCGGCCCGTATATCGCGCAGTACACGGCGACCCTCCTCGTGGCCTATGGCTACCTCGCCTTTCTTCGGAATCGCAATGTCGACGGCCGCCGGCTTCCGTGGTACGGCCTATGTGCGCTGGTCCCGCTGGTGCTCTACTATATGAGCAACGCTGCAGCCACCTTCGAGCATACGGGAGCGCAGGACATCGGTCTCCTGGAAACCCTGCAGCAGTACCGCGGCTTTTCGCTGCATTTTCTGCTGAACGGCTTCGCCAGCACCCTGCTTTCCGGCTCGGTGCTGGAGGATATGCTCGCGGCCGGGACGCTCACGTATCCGATGGTGTACCTTCTCGGTGCCCTCGTGATCCTGCTCTATGCCGGTGCCGTGCTGCTCTATTTCCGGACCGGACAGTACCGCCGGACGATCTTCTCGATGCTGCTCCTCGTGAGCGGTGCCGGAAGCCATGTCCTCGTCTTCCTGTCCCGCTACATCTTCCTGACGGAAACCTACGCATGGCAGAGCCGCTACGGCCTTCAGTACCTGCCGGGCACCCTCGGCCTCCTGCTCATCTATGGCGCGGCTTTCACGCGCTTCCGGCAGCAGCATAAGGTCACACCTGTGATGCTCTCCCTCGTGGTGCTTCTTTCCTTCACTGCGGGGACCTGTTATACTGATAAGCGTGAAATCGACGCGATGCCGTTCCGGCAGATGTACTTCGCCTCCATAGCGGACGCCGCGCGTGATTATGAAAACCTGAGCGATGATGAGCTGAATCTCATCTTCGAATACCACCATGGCCCGAACCGCGTTCGCCATGCCATGGATATTTTAAAGGAAAACCAGTGGAATGTTTTCCGGAAGTGACGGTACATGTGCCATGTCCTGGGGTGCATGCATGTACGGCCTAATGGAAGTCATACAGGCGGTACATGCGTCATGATTTCTGAGACATGCGCTTCCGTTTACGATGCATAAAAGGATGTAAGCTATGAAAGTATTGATTTTAGCAGGTGGTTTCGGAACCCGTATTTCCGAGGAGTCGCATCTCCGTCCGAAGCCGATGATCGAAATCGGCGAGATGCCGATTCTATGGCACATCATGAAGTACTACTCGAGCTACGGCTACAACGATTTCATCATTCTGGCCGGCTACAAGCAGTACGTCATCAAGGAGTATTTCGCGAACTACTTCCTGCATAATTCTGACGTCACCTTCGACCTCAGCAACAACCAGATGGAGGTCCATCACAACATGAACGAGCCGTGGCGCGTGACCATCGTCGACACCGGCCTCAACACCATGACCGGCGGACGCATCAAGCGCGTGCAGGATTATGTCGGGGATGAGCCGTTTATGCTCACCTATGGCGATGGCGTTTCTGACGTGGACCTCGAGGCGCTCGTAAACTTCCATCATGCACATGGGAAGATCGCGACCATCACGACCGTTTCCCTCGCACAGCAGAAGGGCGTCCTCGACATCGACGAAAACAACCAGATCCGGGCCTTCCGCGAGAAGGAGCGGGAGGACGGTGCCATCATCAACGGCGGATTTATGGTCTTCCAGCCGGAGATTTTCAACTACCTCACGGATGATCGCTGCGTCCTCGAGCAGGAGCCGATGCACCGCCTCGCCGCGGACGGCGAGCTCATGAGCTTCTACCACGCCGGCTTCTGGCAGTGCATGGACACCCAGCGCGAGAAAAAGCTCCTCGAAGACCTCTGGGCGAGTGGAAAGGCACCATGGAAAAAATGGTAAATAGAAAGAAAACTTTTATGACCAAATTTGAATCCTTACAGCAGTTTTATAAAGGAAAGCGGGTGCTCGTGACCGGCCACACCGGCTTCAAGGGCAGCTGGCTCTGCCTCATGCTCCGAATGCTTGGCGCAGAGGTCTACGGTTACGCCCTCGCGGCACCGACCGAGCCGGCGCTCTTCGACATCCTGAAGCTTTCAGAGGAGATGCACTCGGAGATCGGCGACATCCGTGATTTTCCGCATCTCAGCGCCTTCATGGAGACCGCGCGTCCCGAGGTCGTGCTGCATCTTGCGGCACAGCCGATCGTCCGCACCTCCTACCTCTATCCGCGGGAGACCTTCGAGACGAACGTCATGGGCACCGTGAACCTCCTCGAGGCAATCCGTCGCTATAATGCGCAGCATGCGGAGAAGGTGCAGTCCTTCCTGAACGTGACGACCGATAAGGTCTATGAGAACCCGGATCTCGCGGATCACGCCTTCCGGGAGGATGAGAAGCTCGACGGCTACGATCCGTACAGCAACTCGAAGTCCTGCTCCGAGCTCGTGACCCACAGCTACCAGAAGTCCTTCTTCTCACCGGGCGCGGACCCATCCGCTACGGTGACGGCGATCTCCACTGCACGTGCGGGCAATGTCATCGGTGGTGGTGATTTCGCGGTGGACCGTATCATCCCGGACTGCGTACGGGATACGATCGCCGGCCGAACCATCCATGTGCGGAACCCGTACAGCACGCGTCCGTATCAGCATGTGCTGGAGCCGCTGTATGTTTACCTCCTGATTGCGATGACCCAGGCGCAGGGACAGCAGACTACGGGCACGCAGGCGTCCGCCGCTTCCGCTGAGATGAACGAAGCGGGGCATGACGAGCGCACGACGGAGACATTGGACCGAGACGTGGCCGGATGCTATAACGTCGGTCCGGATGAGGTGGACGCCATCAAGACGGGCGCACTCGCGGATCTCTTCGTACAGAGCTGGGGCGCGGGCGCGGCCTGGCACACGGATGCCGAGGCGAACGCACCGCATGAGGCCGCGTACCTGAAGCTGGATACGCAGAAGCTGAAGGAGCGCTTCCACTGGCAGCCGCGCTGGCATGTCACGGAGGCCGTTCAGGAAACCGTCGCATGGTACCATGCATGGTCGGAGGGGGCCGATATGCGGGCCCTGACCGAGCAGCAGATCCGTGCATTTTTAGCAGATGAAAGAGAAAAGAGCAGAACATGACAGAGAAAACAGAGCAGCAGGCGAGACAGGAAATCCTCGATCTCGTCGCAGAATATGCAAGAAAATATAAGGTCGCACCGATGCAGCAGCCGTATCATGAGGGCGAGCGCATCCCGTATGCCAGCCGTGTCTATGATGACAAGGAGATGGTGAATCTCGTGGACAGTGCGCTCGAGTTCTGGCTGACCGCCGGACGCTACACCGAGGCCTTCGAGCAGAAGTTCGGTGAGTACCTCGGCGTACGCTATGTGAGCCTCGTGAACTCCGGCTCCAGCGCCAATCTGCTGGCCTTCAGTACACTGACGAGTCCGCTGCTCGGCGAGCGCCGCGTGAAGCGTGGCGATGAGGTGATCACTGTGGCTGCCGGCTTCCCGACGACCGTGAACCCGATCATCCAGTATGGTGCGATTCCGGTCTTCGTGGATGTGACCCTGCCGACCTGTGATATCGATGTGACGAAGCTCGAGGCGGCGTACTCCGAGAAGACGAAGGCAGTGATGATCGCGCATACCCTCGGTAATCCGTTTAATCTGAAGGCGGTGAAGGATTTCTGCGACCGGCATCAGCTCTGGCTCGTGGAGGACAACTGTGATGCGCTCGGCTCGACCTATACGATCGACGGCGAGACCCGTCAGACCGGCTCGATCGGCGACATCGGTACCTCCAGCTTCTACCCGCCACATCACATGACGATGGGCGAGGGTGGTGCCTGCTATACGAACAACCCGCAGCTTCACCGCATCATGCGCTCGATCCGTGACTGGGGCCGTGACTGCTGGTGCGCACCAGGGCACGATAATACCTGTCACCACCGCTTCGACGGGCAGTATGGCGAGCTTCCGAAGGGCTATGACCACAAGTATGTCTACAGCCACTTCGGCTATAATCTGAAGGCCACCGATATGCAGGCGGCGATCGGTGTCGCACAGCTCGAGAAGTTCCCAGGCTTCGTCGCACGCCGTAAGCACAACTTCGAGCTTCTGAAGTCCCTCCTCGTCGAGGGCGGAGCGGATGCGAAGCTGATCCTGCCGGAGCCGGAGCCACATTCGGACCCGAGCTGGTTCGGCTTCCTCATGACCTGTCAGGAGGGTGTGGACCGTGAGACGGTGGTTCGCCATATCGAGGACCACGGTGTGCAGACCCGTATGCTCTTCGCCGGCAACCTCATCAAGCACCCGTGCTTCGATGAGATGCGTGCGACGGGTGAGGGCTACCGCGTGGTCGGCAGCCTCGACACGACCGACCGCATCATGCGCGATACCTTCTGGGTCGGCCTGTATCCAGGTATGACGGATGAGAAGCTCCGCTACATGGCGCGCATCATCCTGGAGGCGATTCAGCAGTAAGCGCTGCGCCGGGAGAACCGACGAAGTGCCCTGTGCAGCGGACGGCAGTGTGTGAAAGAGGGCGTTGCAGAAACGCCCTTTCATTATAAAGGTAGAACTATGAGTGAAGAATTTACATTTGATCTTGAGCGGGTACATCAGGCGAATCTGGAGATTCTGAAGGCCGTGAAGACGATCTGTGATCGCCATGGTATCACGTACCTCATCGATTCCGGTACGCTCCTCGGCGCAGTACGCCATAAGGGCTTCATCCCCTGGGACGACGATGTCGATCTCTGCTTCCGTAGAGAAGAGTTCGAGCGCTTCGTCGATGTAGCGAGGGCGGAGCTCCCGGAGAACATGCAGCTCGTGCTGCCGGATGAGTATCGCGGTGGCGAGGCCTTCTATGATTTCGTACCACGTGTGCTCTATCTCAACTCCCGCCGTCACGCAGAGGACGACGCGGACATGGCCTTTTATGAGGGAAAGCTCAACCACCTCTGGGTCGACCTCTTCATCCTCGACCGCCTGCCATCCTGCCCGATCCGCGCGCGGCTCATGAAGCTGGAGCAGCAGATCGCTTTCGGCCTCGGCATGGGCCACCGCCGGAAGCTCGACTGGCGTAAGTATCATGGCCTTCAGAAGCTGGAGGTGCAGGTCCTCGCCGCCGTCGGCCGTTTCATCCCGCTTCCGAGGATCTTCCGCCTGCAGGAGCGCTGGGCCCGGAAGTACACGGATCAGAACCGTGAAGGGGCAGGCTGTGCAGCTCCGGCGGCTACCGCTGCGGGCGATGTGGAGCGTGCGAAGAATGCCGGAAAGCAGGGCTGTCCGATCTGTGGGAAGCGTTCCGTCAGCGGGAAGTCCTTCTTCTCGAACTACCAGCCGGACTTCCAGTACTGCACCGTGGAGGATGACTGGGAGGAGCCGATCGAGTTCCAGTTTGAGGGCGAACACTTCACCGGACCGAAGGCCTGGGATAAGGTGCTCACGATGCTGTATGGCGACTACATGAAGCTGCCGCGCCCGGAGGACCGTCACCCATCGCACAGTGGCATGGAGCTCGAGATCCTCGACTGATTGACTGGTACAGTTACTAATTTATAGAAACGCTGGAAGGAAGACATATGAAATTATTGAGCTTGGTGGTTTCGGCTTATAACGAGGAGGCCGGACTGGAGACCTTCTACCAGACGACCAGAGAATACGGGGAGGCGCTTGCGGCGAAGGGCTGGGATTACGAGTTCGTCTTCGTGAATGACGGCTCCCGTGACCGGACCGGCGAGATCCTGGATGATCTGGCCGCCCGTGATGCGACTCACGTGCGCGTGCTGCACTTCTCCCGGAATTTCGGACATGAGGCGGCGATGACCGCTGGACTCGACTACGCCACGGGCGAGGGCCTCGTCTTCATGGATGCGGATCTGCAGCATCCGCCGAAGTACCTCGCGGACATCGTCGACCAGTTCGACGCCGGCTACCAGGTGATTTCCATGGTACGCACCGAAAACAAAACGGCCGGACTTCTGAAAAACATTACCTCCGGCGGCTTCTACTGGCTCATCAACCGCATGTCGGAGGTCCATCTCGAGGCCAATGCCTCGGACTTCTTCGCCATCACCCGCCCGGTACAGAAGGTGCTCATGAAAAACTACCGGGAGAAGGTCCGTTTCCTCCGCGGCTACGTGCAGAACGTCGGCTTCCGGAAGACTACGATTTCCTATGAGGCAGCCCCGCGTGTGGCGGGCAGCAGCCACTATTCTATCCGTAAGCTCTTCGTCTTCGCGATGAACACCATCATGTGCTTCTCGAACATGCCTCTGAAGCTCGGGATCTTCGCCGGTCTCTTCAGCGGATTTCTGGGGATGATCGTGCTGATCTATACCCTGGTGACCCGTGATGGCGCACCGTCCGGCTATGCGACGATCGTCGTCCTGCTCTGCTTCATGTTTGCCGTCCTCTTCATCGTCGTCGGCATCATCGGTGAGTACATCGCGGTGCTGTTCGAAGAGCTGAAGGACCGCCCGATCTACATCGTAGAGGACAGCCGGAATCTTTGATAACAGAACCCCGGAGGGTTGCCACTGGAAGCGCAATACTCCGAGTGGCAGTGGTGTGCTACCCGTCAAGTGGACAATGAATAACAATAAGTTCTAGGTTTACCCTGGCTGACGAAAAGTCAGCCAGGGTATTTCTCTATGCTGCTGTCTGATACTGATCA